>DASXCO010000037.1 GCA_036491125.1 Acidimicrobiales bacterium
TGGTGGTGGCCGCGCAACTCGGTGACGAGGCGCTGGCTCCACGGCCGGCGAAGGCCGCCGTGCCTTCCCCCCCTGAGCCGGTGGACCTCTACGACCTCAACGACCTGTTGACAGATGCGGCCATGCCAACGTCGGGCCTCATCACCGTGCAGGTCGACAAGGACGGGACGGCGTCCTTCGCCCTCCCGCGGGCCGAAGTCGGCCAGGGCATCACCACCTCGACCGCCATGCTGATCGCCGAGGAGATGGAGCTGCCGCTGGACAAGGTCCACATCAGCCTGGCCGATGCCCGCCCCGAGTTGGTGTGGAACCAGCTCACGGGGGGGTCCAACACGACGATCTCGACGTACACGCCGGTGAGGACGGCTGCTGCCATAGCCAAGGGCCAGCTGCTGCAGGCCGCCTCGGACCAGTTGGGCGTGCCGGTTTCGTCTCTGAGGACGAGCGATGGCGTGATCACGGCGCCCGATGGCACAAAGGCCACCTACGGCTCGTTGGCAGAGAAGGCTGCCTCGGCACAGACGAGGCGTGTCTCGGTCAGCCTCAAGCCACGCTCGGACTTCAAGGTCATCGGCACGCCCCGGAGCCGGATCGACGCCCATGACATCGTGACGGGTCGCAAGCAGTTCGCCATGGACCTCGACGTCCCCGGCGCGAAACCGACGATGGTGTGCCGGCCGCCGACGATCAACGGCACGGTGAGGTCGGTGAACAACAAGGCAGCCGTCCAGCAGATGCCGGGCATCACCGACGTCGCGACGATCTCGACCGGCGTGGCCGTCCGCGGCGACACCTTCGGCCAGTGCATCGACGCCGTCCGGGCCCTGGACGTCAGCTGGGGTCCGGGCACCGAGGACGGCAAGTCCGACGACACCGTGCTGCAGGAGCTGCAGAAGGCCCAGCTCCCACTGGCGGTGCCGCCGCTGGGGCCGCTGACGAAGACAGTGGAGGGAGACTTCACCTTCTACTTTGCCAGCAACAGCGCCTTGGAGCCGAACTGCGCCGTGGCCGATGTCAGGCCTGACCGGGCCGAGATCTGGTCCGGGTTGCAGTCGCCGATCGTGACCCAGCAGGAGATCGCCAAGCTGCTCGGTCTGTCGCAGGAGGCGGTGAAGGTGCACGTCGCCGAGGGCGGTGGAGCGTATGGCCGCAAGCTCTTCTTCGATGCTGCCCTCGAGGCGGCCGAGGCCTCGAAGAAGATGGGCAAACCCGTCAAGCTGATGTGGCACCGCACAGACGACTTCCGCCAGGGCCGCGCCCATCCGATGTCGATCGCCAAGGTGCGGGCGACCTACGCCGGCGGCAACGTGCTCACCTATGAGCAGCGGCACACGAGCGTGTCCACGGACTTCACCCATGGCCTGGGGGAGATCATCACGGCCATGGCCGGGAAGCTGCCCAACGGCGACCTCGGGTTCTCCGAGACGTACTTCGAGCTCAGCCAGTCGAACCCGTACAACTTCGGCGCTTCGACCCAGCTGCTCAACGAGGTCGACACGGGCTTCAACACCGGCAGCATGCGCAACGTGTACTCCCCGAACGTGTGCGGTGCGATGGAGCTCGTCGTCGACGAGCTGGCGGCCAAGATGAGGGAGGACCCGTACAGGTTCCGTCGCCAGTTCCTGAAGAACGATCGGTCACGGGCAGTGCTGGACAAGGTCGCCCAGGTCGGCAATTGGGGCAGGGCGATGCCAGCAGGCACCGGTCAGGGCATCGCCTTCCACGCCGAGTACCACGGAGTCACCGCTGCCCTGGTCGAGATCGACGCCCGCCCGCAGACGATCAACCGCCAGGTCCCCGACGCCTACACCGGGCCTCGGGTGACCAAGGTCGTCTTCGCCGTGGACGTGGGTCTCCCGGTCAACCCCCGCGGCCTGGAGGCCCAGATGGAAGGGGGAATCATGGACGGCATCGCTGGGGCGCTCACTTCCAGCCTGCACCTCGAGGACGGCTACTTCCTGGAGGGAAGCTGGGACGACTACTTCTTCACCCGCGAGTGGAACGTGCCTCCCGTGCTGGAGATCATCGTGATGCCGCCGACCTCCGACACTCCCGGCGGTGCAGGGGAGTTCGGCGTCGCGGCGACGTTCGCTGCGGTTGCCTGCGCATACGGCCGGGCGACGGGCACGATGCCCACCAGCTTCCCGATCAACCACAACGGCCCGCTCGGGTTCGATCCGCTGCCCACCGTGCCCTCGATACCCCAATCGCCGACCGACGGGCTGCAGAACGCCTACTGAGGAACCGATGCCGAACCACTCCTTCAGGCTCAACGGCACCCAGGTCACGGTCGACGTCCCTGACGACCTGCGGCTCCTCTGGGTGCTGCGCGACGTTCTCGGTGTGCACGGGCCGAAGTACGGCTGCGGTCTGGACGTCTGCAAGGCGTGCACCTCCCATATCAACGGCGAGGCCTTCAGCCCCTGCTCGGTGCCGATCAACGACGTCCAGGCATCCGACGAGGTGACGACGATCGAGGGCCTGCCGGCCACCGTCGGCAAGGCTCTCCACCCCATGCAGGAGGCCTGGCTCGAGCTCGATGTGCCTCAATGCGGGTACTGTCAACCAGGCCAGATCATGGCGGCGGTGGCCAAGGTCAGACAGGTCCGGGCCGAAGGACGTGAGATCGACGACGCCGACCTGGACGAGATCCGGAACATCTGCCGGTGCGGCACCTACGCCCGCATTCGCGACGCGATCAGGACCGGCGCCCAGCACATGTAGGTCCGGGCGCCGCTAGTCGGTCTCGAGCTCCTTCACCCACTGGGGCGCGTGGACTCGGGCCCACCGCCTGCTGATCCACCCGCGGAACATCGACCGGAGGGCGTCGCGATGGGTCAGGGCGAACCCGATATGGCCGATCACCACGGCGAAGACGGCGAAGGCGATGACGTCGTGCACGAACGTGGCCCCGGTGCGCCAGTCCACGGGAAACGGCTTGTACCAGTGCATCACCGATCCCGTCGCGAACATGGCGACGATCACGCCGGCGGTGAATGCGGCGTTGAGCTTCTGCCCGGCGTTGAACTTGCCCGGCTCGACCACCGGGTAGCGACCGACGCTGCGAAGCCAGCGACGTTCGTCGGACGTCCACAGGTTGAGCCGGCGCACGTCACGCCGGAGCCGGCGGCCCCACGGGCCGAGCAGTGACACGAGCAGGGGGACCGGAAGCGCGACCCCGCACCAGGAGTGGATCTCTGCCAAGAGGGCCCGCCGTCCCACGAGCTGGGCCACCGAGCCCACGTAGAGCGGGATGGCGGTGAGCATGAGAATGGCGAAGAGAACGGCGAGGGACCAGTGGGCCAGCCGCTCGACCCTGTCGAAGCGCAGGAGACGCTGGTCGTCAGCTGGTCTGGGCATCGCTGCGGCCGTTGGAGCTCCCCACCCAGGCGTCGACGTCGTAGCCGTTCTCCTCCCAGAAGCCGGGCTCGACGCTATCGACGACGCGTATGGCAGACAGCCACTTGAGCGATTTGTAGCCGTACATCGGTGCCACATACAGGCGTACCGGGCCGCCGTGCTCGCTCGTCACCGGACCGCCGAGCATGCGGTCGGCCACGATGACGTCCGGTCGGCCGGCCTGGTCGAGGGTGAGGCTCTCGAAATCCGTCCCGTCGTAGGACTCCAATGCGAGCGCCCTGGCGCCAGGCTGCACCCCGGCGGCGCCCAGGATCTCGGACAAGGCGACGCCGGACCAGTGGACGTCAGGTACGCGCCACCCCGTGACGCACTGGAAGTCGCGAGTCAGCTGGGTGTGGGGCATCGCCTGCAGGTCCTGGAACGTCAGCACCATCGGGCGGTCGACCAGGCCCTCGACGCGCAGGCGGTACTGCGAGGTCGAGATCGACGGCAGGCTCGACGAGACCGAGTAGATGCGGAAGCCGTCGGCCCCCGGCAGGATCGAGGCCAGGCCGCCTCCGCCGCCCGTCAGGGGGCTGAGGGCCTCACCGACGACGCGCTGTGCCTTGGACCCGAACACGATCCCGAGGACGCCGAGGCCGGCCACGCCCAGGAACACGCGCCTGCCGATGGCGACAGGCGCTCCTTCGTCCCGGGTCACCGGGCGAACATAGAGCCCCGTCGGGGAGAAGGGGCGTCACCCCTCCTCGGGCGGGATCAGACACGTGATCAGCCGCCTGACCACGGTCTTGGGCGCGACGAAGCTGCTTGGGTTTGAGCTAGTTACTTATCGCAATTTGCTTGATGTTGATTTGCACCTCTGCACAGCGGCCCGATACCTTGTCGACCCGTTGTGCATTCGGCTCTGAGGCTCACCCACAGGGGCGCAGCACTCGCCGCGGCGGTGGCGGCTGCTCTCAGCTACCCCCTCGCTCTGGCACCAAAACCTGCCGGGGCCGACCCCGGCGACTCCGGGATCCAACCTGGGGCCCCGTCCGGCCCGCCGAGCTCGCTCGAGGCCATTGCCGGCACGTACCAAGCGGCCAGCGCCAGGGCCGACGCCGTGGGACTGCAGCTGGCAGGGGCGCAGGTGACGCTGACCAAGACGGAGGCTCAGGTCGGTGTCGCGCGGGCCCATCTGCGTCAGGACGCCGTGGACTCCTTCGTCGACGGGAGCGTGCCCCCGACGGCGGCCGCGCTCGCGACCGGCAGCACCGCAGACGACTCGCTGGTGCGCAACGAGTACCTCCAGACGGTGACAGGGGACGCACGCGACGCCGCCCGTCGCCTGGACGCGGTCCGAACGACGCTCAAGGGCCAGCTGGCGAGCCTCCAGGTGCAGGAGCAGGCCGCACAGGCGGCGCTCTCCGCCGCGGCCAGGGCCAGGGGTGAGCTGCTCGCCCAGGCGCCGACGGCCGTCGCCGCCTCAGCGGCGCCTCCCGCTCCAGCAGCCACCGGCACCGGGGGTCTGCCGCTGCCGGTCCAGTACCTCAAGAACGGCAGCGTCGACGACGGCGTGGACTACACAGCTCCCGGCGGCACACCGGAGTTCGCCATGGGACCTGGGGTCATCATCCGTGAGGGCATCGGAGGCTTCGGTCCGAACGCGCCGGTGCTGCAGATCACCGGCGGGCCCCTGGCCGGCCGGGCGGTGTACTACGGCCACGCAGGACCCGATCTCGTGCCCGTCGGGGCCACGGTCGCTCAGGGCCAGCAGATCTCCATCGTCGGCTACGGGATCGTCGGCGAGTCGACCGGACCCCATATCGAGATCGGCTTCTATCCGGTTGGCCCCAACGGCGCGGGCCGGCCCATGCTCGAGTACATCAACTCGGTGGTCGGGCACTCGACCGGCAGCTGACCGGCCGCCGCCCTCGGCGAGTCGCTCGGTATCGTCGGCCGCCGTGAGCTTGCAGACCGACCTGCTGGCGTGGGCGGAGCGGTCGCGGCGCGACCTGCCGTGGCGCAGGACGAGAGACCCGTGGGCCGTGCTGATCAGCGAGCTGATGCTGCAGCAGACCCAGGTGTCGAGGGTCGCGACCCGCTGGCCCGCTTTCTTCGAGCGATTCCCCACACCCAACGCCTGCGCAGCGGCGTCGGTCGGCGACGTGGTGCGGGCCTGGGCCGGTCTCGGGTACAACCGCCGGGCGGTCGACCTCCACCGGACGGCCGTCGCCGTCGTCGAGCGTCACGGCGGGCGCCTCCCTCGCGACCTCTCCTCGTTGCTGGCGCTGCCGGGCGTCGGTCCCTACGTGGCGCGGGCCGTGCTGGCCTTCGCCAACGAGGCCGACGTCGGGGTCGTGGACACCAACGCGGCGCGGGTGTTGGCCCGGGCTGTGGCCGGGCGTCGGATCGACACCAGGGCCGAGGCGCAGGCGATGGCGGACTCGCTCGTTCCGGCGAGCACGGGATGGGCGTGGAACCAGGCGATGCTCGACCTGGGCGCCCTGGTGTGCACGCGACGGCGTCCGGCCTGTGATCGCTGCCCGCTGGCGCGACGGGCAGGCGACGGGAACGGTTCGTGCCGATGGCACGCCGCGGGCCTGCCGGATCCGGATCCCGTCGAGGGGTCCGTCGGGGTCGGGCGACGGCAGACGACCTTCGCGGGATCCGACCGCCAAGGGAGAGGGCGGCTGGTCGCCGCCCTTCGGCGCTCGCCGGTCCCGCCGGCGGACCT
>DASXCO010000038.1 GCA_036491125.1 Acidimicrobiales bacterium
CTGAAGGCCGCGAGCGGCGCCTTTGACGCCCAGCTGTCGCTGGGCCGCAAGCCGCGCGGCACCTTCGTGATCGTTGCGCGGGTGGCAGAGGACGCGATCAGCCTCGGGGCCACGTCGCCCGCTGTGCGCGTGACGGTCTAGGCGTCGGACGTCGCGGCGGCGTCCGTGTCGTCGTCGGCGAACGGGATCTTTGGCGACGTCCAGGGCGCCCGGAGGCGCCGCTCGATCTCGTCGCCGAGGTCGGCGATGGCGATGCGGTCCTGGGCCAGGCTGTCGCGGTCGCGCAGGGTGACCGTCTCGTCCTCCAGCGACTGGTGGTCGATCGTCACCGCCCACGGCGTGCCGATCTCATCCTGGCGGCGGTAGCGGCGGCCGATCGCTCCGCCTTCGTCGTACTCGGCCTGGACGCGGTCGCGCAGTTCGCTCCACACGCGGCGGGCGAGCTCCGGCTGGCCGTCCTTGCGCACCAGGGGCAGGACGGCCACCTTCACCGGCGCCAGCAGCGGATGCAGCCGAAGCACGGTGCGTGACTCGCCGCCGATCTCGTCCTCGTCATAGGAGTCGACCAGGAAGGCCAGCATCGCCCGGTCGGCGCCGGCGGCGGGCTCGATGACGTAGGGGACGTAGCGCTCGCCCGAGACGGTGTCGACGTACTCGAGCTTCTGCCCCGAGTACTCGGCGTGGCGGGTGAGGTCGAAGTTGCCGCGGTTGGCGATCCCCTCGAGCTCCTGCCAGCCGATGGGGAAGAGGTACTCGACGTCTGAGGTGGCGCTGGAGTAGTGCGAGAGCTCGTCGGCGTCGTGGGCGCGCAGGCGCAGGTGGTCGGCGCGGATGCCCAGCTTCAGGTACCACTCGTGGCGCTCAGTCAGCCAGTGCTCAAACCAGTTCGGCGCCTCGGCGGGCGGGACGAAGAACTCCATCTCCATCTGCTCGAACTCGCGGGTACGGAAGATGAAGTTGCCGGGGGTGATCTCGTTGCGGAAGCTCTTGCCGATCTGGGCGATGCCGAAGGGCGGCTTCTTGCGCCCGAACTGCAGGTAGTTCTTGAAGTTCAGGAAGATGCCCTGGGCGGTCTCGGGCCGCAGGTACACCTTCGAGCCCTCCTCCTTGACCGGCCCCACCGTCGTCTCGAACATGAGGTTGAAGTCGCGGGCCTCGGTGAGGTCGCAGTCGGGCGTCTCGCCGGGGTGCTTGGAGGGCTTGCGCCCGCACGCCGACACGTCGAGGTGGTCAGCGCGGAAGCGCAGCTTGCACGTGCGGCAATCCACCAGCGGGTCGGTGAAGCCGGCTAGGTGCCCGCTGGCCTCCCACGTGCGCGGGTGCTGGATGATCGCCGAGTCCAGCGCCAGGATGTCGTCGCGCTCTTGCAGCATCGCCCGCCACCACTGAGCCTTGACGTTGTTCTTGAGCAGGACGCCGTAGTGGCCGTAGTCGTAGCTGGACCCGATCCCCCCGTAGATCTCGCTGCTCTGGAACACGAAGCCGCGTCGCTTGCACAGCGACACGATCTTCTCCATGGTGACGGCGTCTTCGGGCATGGGCGCGGCCGTCGATGGTAGCCGTCGGGAGTCCCCCGCGTCCTTGGCACTCTGGCGCCAGGAGTGCCAGCTATATTCTCTGAAGCGATGCCGATTTACGAGTACCGGTGCAAGAAGGGCCACCAGTTCGAGGTCATGCAGCGCATCAGCGACGATGCGGTGACCGAGTGCGAGGTCTGCGGCGCCACGGTCCAGCGCGTGTTTCACCCCATCGCCGTGCACTTCAAGGGCTCTGGCTTCTACAACACCGACTACGGCACCCGCAAGCGCTCCCGTGAGATGAAGGAGGCCAAGGAGAGCTCGAGCAAGAGCGAGTCCTCAAGCTCCTCATCCTCGGACTCCAAGAGCAGCTCCAATTCCGACGGTGGTGGGTCGTCGTCGAAGTCAGACTCGGGCTCCGGCTCGAACTCGGGCTCTTCGGGCTCGGGCTCGAACAAGTCCGAGAGCAAGGCTTCTTCCAAGAGCTAGTTGGGTTGTGGGTCCCTGTCGCGTTGCGGCGGGGTGCCGGCGAACGTCAACCGCGGCTTAGAAAGCGCGGGCTGCGGGGGTTGCCGCGATCCGCGGGACGTGGTGCGATCTAGGGCTGCTCAGCAACCACCAGACGACCCACCCGCCGCAGGCTGCGTGCGACTAGGAGCCGTTCATCAGCTTGT
>DASXCO010000039.1 GCA_036491125.1 Acidimicrobiales bacterium
GGCGAACTCGGAGGAGCCGAGCACCGTGCGCAACGGGCGCACCTCGATGCCGGGGAGATCCATCGGCAGCATCAGCCAGGTGATCCCGGCCTGCTTCTTCACGTCCGGGTCGGTGCGCACGAGCAGCTCGCCGAAATCGCCGATCTGACCGAACGAGCACCAGATCTTCTGCCCGGTGACGACGTAGCAATCGCCGTCGCGCACGGCCCGGGTGCGCAACGACGCGAGATCCGAGCCCGCGCCCGGCTCCGAGAAGCCCTGGCACCAGACCTCGTCGCCGCGCAGGATCGCCGGCAGATAGCGGGATCGCTGCTCGGGTGTGGCCTCGGCGATGAGCGTGGGACCGGCGTGCAGCAGCCCCACGAAGTTGACCCCCACGTAGGGCGCGTGGGCCCGCTCGGTCTCCTCCAGGAACACCAGGTGCTCGGCCGGGGAAGCACCACGCCCGCCCAGCTCCCTTTGCCAGTTGATGCCGGCGTAGCCGGCATCAAACAGCATCCGCTGCCATGCCGTGTCGTAGGCGCGCCGCCCCGGCCAGTCATCCTGAGCCGGCGGAGGGCCGATCGTGGGCAGCACCCGATCGAGCCATTCCTTGAGCTCGCCCCGGAACTGCTCCTCGCTCTCTGAGTAGCGCAGGTTCACTCGAAGCCCGGAAAGGCCAGCCCCGCGGTCATGCCGCCATCGATGAGGAACTCGGCTCCCGTCGAGTACGAGCTCTCGTCCGAGGCGAGGAAGGTCACCAGCCGGGCCACCTCCTCGGGCTTGCCGATGCGCCCGATCGGCTGGTGCCGGTACCCGGCGTCCTTGTTGGACTGGTCGACCTGGTCGAGGGCGAGCATCGGGGTGTCGATGCCTCCGGGGTGGACCGAGTTCACCCGGATGCTGTATCGACCGAGCTCCAGGGCGGCGGCCTTGGTCATGCCCCGGACGGCGAACTTGCTCGCTGTGTAGGCACACGCCCCGGCCATGCCCTCGAGGCCCTGGGTCGAGGAGATGTTCACGATGGCGCCACCGCCAGCGGCCTTGAGGGCCGGAATGGCGGCCTTCATGCCGAGGAAGCAGCCGAACTGGTTGACCTCGATGACCTGCCGGTACTCCTCGAACGAGGTCCGCTCGATCGAGCCGAACCGGAGGATTCCGGCGTTGTTGACGAGCACGTCGAGCTTCCCGAACCGGTTCGTCGCCGCCTCGACCGCCGTCGCCCAGTCGTCCGGTCTGCTGACGTCGAGATGCACGTAGGCGGAGGCGTCTCCGATCTCGACGGCCAGCTTCTCGCCCACCTCGTCCAGCACGTCGCCGAGCACGACCTTGGCTCCCTCGGCGGCGAAGATCCGGGCCTCGGCCTCGCCCTGGCCCCGGGCCCCCCCGGAGATGAGCGCAACCTTCCCGTCCAGTCTGCCCACGACAGCCCTTCCTCTCTCGGACCAGCCTCGCCGGCCGCGGCCTTCGGCCTTCACGGTCGCTCATTTCCTGACGCAGCGTCAATCCGGGCCCGTGCTCTCCTCAGGTCACGCTGATCGTCCTGTTCAACTCAGGTGCTGGAGCGCCACCGATAGTGTCGGCGGCATGAGCGACGGGCCTCTCGCCGACATCCGGGTCATCGACTGCTCGGGCCTCATCGCCGCGCCCGGCTGCGCCCGGTACCTGGCCGACTTCGGCGCCGATGTGATCAAGGTGGAACGACCCGACGGGGGTGACGCCGCACGCGACCTGGGCTGGCGCGACACCAGGGATGGCGTGTCGCTGTGGTGGAAGCTGGAGGGTCGCAACAAGCGGTGCGTGACCCTCGATCTCAAGTCGGCCGAGGGGCTCGAGGCGCTGCTCGGTCTGTGCGACGACGCCCACGTGCTGGTCGAGAACTTCCGACCCGGCACCCTCGAGCGGCTGGGCATGGGACCAGACGTGCTCCTGGCGCGCAACCCCCGGCTCGTCATCACCCGCATCACCGGCTTCGGACAGGACGGCCCGTACGCCGGCCGTCCGGGCTTCGCCACCCTCGCCGAGGCCATGTCCGGCTTCGCCGCCATCAACGGCGACCCCGACGGCGCGCCGCTGCTGCCTCCGGTCGCCCTCACCGACGAGGTCACGGCGCTGGTCGGCGCCTTCGCGACCATGGTCGCCCTGCACTCAGGCGTCGGTCAGGTGGTCGACGCCAGCCTGCTCGAATCCATGCTCCAGGTCATGGGTCCCCTGCCGGCCGCCTACGCGGTGCTGGGCTACGAGCAGCCCCGCCTGGGGTCGGGCATCCCCTACAGCGTCCCGCGCGGCACCTACCGGTGCGCGGACGGCTCGTGGGTGGCCATCAGCACCTCGTCGGAGCCGGTCGCCCGACGCCTCCTGCACCTGGTCGGACTGGGGGACGATGACGGGCTGCGCACCAACGCCGGCCGGTCGGCGCGCCGCGAGGAGGTCGACCGCGCCGTCGGGGCCTGGATCGGTGCCCGGACCATGGCGGAGGCGCTCGAGTCGCTGAACGACGCCGACGTCGCCGTGGCGCCGGTCATGGGCATGGCCGACATCCTCGGCGATCCCCACGTGGCGGCGCGCCACGCCGTGTGCGACGTCGAGGGCACACCGATGCAAGGCGTCGTCGCCCGCCTCTCGGCCACGCCCGGCCGTATCCGCTGGTCCGGCCGTCCATTGGGGGCCGACAACGAGGAGGTGCTCGGCGAGTCGCCCGGCGGCTAGGCGGTGAGGAACCGGCGCACGCCGAGAGCCGAGCCCCCGGCTCCCACGACCGCCCCCATGAACACCACGAAGATCTCGGTGAGGAAGAGGTCGCGGCCGGACACGACGATCGACTGGAACAGCGTCACGTCGTAGTGCTGCACCGAGTACCGCAGCAGGAAGCTGACGACGGCCACGACGCCCGCCGCCACCACTCCACCCGCCAGCCCTTGGATCACGCCCTCCAGCATGTAGGGCACCCGGATGAACCAGTTGGTGGCGCCCACCAGCTTCATGACCGCCACCTCTCTCCGTCGGGCGAAGATCGCCATCCGGATCGCGTTCAGGATGAGCACGGCGGCGGCGGCCAGCAGGACCACGGCGACGCTGTACAGGACCGCCTGAGCGATCCCCGTGACCCGTAGCAGGGTGTCGACCGACTGCTTGGCGTACACCACGTTCCTGACCCCGGGGTCGGACCTGATCGCGGTCCCGACCTGTTGGACGTGGTTGGCGTCGCGCGCCACCACGCGGAACGAAGGGGGCAGGTCAGCGGCCGTGGCGCTGTTGACGAGGTCGGGCTGGTTGGCGAACATCGTGCGGAACTCGTTCCAGGAACACGTCTGGTCGCAGTAGGTGACCCGCTTCACCTCTTGCAACGACCCCAGCTGCTGCGCCACCGTCTGGGTCTGGTCCACGGGTGTCTGGGGCTGCATGAACACGGCCAGCTGGACCCCGCCCTTCCACCTCGTCGTGGCGGTGGACACCCCCTGCTTGAGCAGCAGCGCGGAGCCGACCAGCGAGAGCGAGACGGCCACGGTGAGCACCGCGGCGATCGTCATCAGGCGGTTGCGCCACAGGTTGGTGCCCGTCTCGCGGGCGACGTAGTCGAGCGACAGGCCCATCAGCGCAACCCCTCGACCCCCGCCGACGTGGGCTCGGCGGACATGGCCACCGCATCGGGTCGCTCCTCGAGCTGCGCGTCGGGCGCCTCGTATGCGCCCTGGTCCTCGTCGCGGACGACGATGCCGCCGTCGAGCTCGATGACGCGGCGCCGCATCGTGTTGACGATGGCGTCGTTGTGGGTCGCCATGAGGACCGTCGTGCCAGTGCGGCTGATGCGGTCGAGCAGCTTCGTCACGACCGCGCCACCGCCCGGGTCGATGTTGCCTGTGGGCTCGTCGGCCAGGAGGATGAGCGGCCGGTTGACGAAGGCCCGGGCGATTGCCACCCGCTGCTGCTCGCCGCCCGACAGCTCGCCCGGCAAGCAGTCCCACTTGTCACCGAGGCCCACCAGGTCCAGGGCCTGGGGCACCTGGGACGCCACGACAGACTTCTGGCGGCCGATGACCTCGAGGGCGAAGGCCACGTTGGCGAACACCGACTTGCTGGGCAGCAGCCGGAAGTCCTGGAACACGCAGCCGATGTTGCGCCGGAGGTAGGGCACCTTCCAGTGACGCAGCCGGCCGATGTTCCACCCGGCCACCCAGATCTGACCGCGGTCCGGAGCCTCCTCGCGAAGGATCAGGCGGATGAACGTCGACTTCCCGGCGCCGGAGGGACCGACGAGGAAGACGAACTCACCCCTCCCGATGTCAACCGAGCAGTCGCGGAGCGCGCAGACGGAGCCCTTGTAAGTTTTGGTGACGTTGTCCAGTCGGATCATGAATGTCCACGGAGCAGCGCCCTCCCGCGCCGAACTGCGCCGGCGATCTGCGTTCCGGGGACGATAGCACCCCATACGGGGCGGTCCGCCAATCGGCAGACGGGCCTAGCCGTCTCCCTGGGCTCGCCGCCAGCGGAGGAAGGACTCCATGAACCCGTCGAGGTCGCCATCGAGCACGGCGTCGACGTTTCCGGTCTCCTCGTTGGTCCTTAGGTCCTTCACCAGCTGGTACGGCGCCAGCACGTATGACCGGATCTGGTTGCCCCAGGCCACGTCGGTCTGCGGTCCCGAGATGGCGTCGAGCTCCGCCTGGCGCTCCTCGCGCTGGCGATCGGCCAACTTGGCGCCGAGGATCTGGAGCGCCTTGGCCTTGTTCTGGTGCTGGCTGCGCTCGTTCTGGACAGAGACGACGATGCCGGTCGGGAGATGAGTGATGCGCACGGCCGAGTCGGTGACGTTGACATGCTGGCCGCCGGCGCCCGACGACCTGTAGGTGTCCACCCGCAGGTCCTTCTCGTCGATCTCGACCACGGCCGAGACGTCGTCGAGGAACGGTGTGGCGTCGAGGGACGCGAAACTGGTCTGACGCCGCTTCTGGGCGTCGAACGGTGACATGCGAACCAGACGGTGCACGCCCCGTTCGGCCGCCAGCAACCCGTAGGCGTACCGGCCCCGGACGATGAACGTGGCCGACAGAATGCCGGCCTCCTGGCCGGGTGACACCTCGTCGACCTCGACCGAGAAGCCGCGGCGCTCGGCCCAGCGCAGGTACATGCGCAGCATCATCTCGGCCCAGTCCTGGGCGTCGGTGCCGCCCGCCCCGGCGTGGATCTCCGCCACTGCGTCCCGGTCGTCGTGCTCGCCGGAGAACAGCGAGCGCAGCTCGAGGGAGTCCAGCTGCCGTCCCAGATCGGCCACCGCCTCGGCCAGCTCCACCTCGACCGACTCGTCGCCCTCCTCCACGGCCAGCTCGTAGAGGGTCTCGGTGTCAGCCAGCCGGGCGTCGAGCCCCGTCAGCAGCTCGACGTCCCCGCTCACCCGGCCGTAGGCCGTGGTGGCGACCCGCGCCGCGTCGGCATCGTCCCAAAGGTCGGGGCGACCCACTTCCGCCTCCAGCTCGGAGAGGCGAGTCCGGAGCCCAGGCAGGTCCAGGTAGGTCTTGGCCTCCTCGAGACGCTTGCGCAGGGCGGCCAGATCGTCAGCGAAGTCGCGCACCGGCTACTCCGAGCCGCCGGGCGCGTGACCCCGGCTTCAGCGGCCGTGGCACAGCTTGTATTTCTTGTTGCTCCCACACCAGCAGGGGTCGTTGCGCCCGATCTTGTCGCGATCGGACTTGACGGTGGGAGCCTGGGCGGCGAGAGCTTCGGACGCTGCCGCGCCAGCTGCGACCTGCTCGGGGGCTGCGGCCGCCGGGTCTGGCAGCTGGGCCAGCGCCGCCTGGGCCTGCTCCTGGGCCTGTTGGGCCTGCTGGGCAGCCATGGCGATGCTCGCCGGCCCCTGGACCGGGTCGTCGGCGGCGAGGTAGCTCGCCTGTCCCAGATCGGGCTCGGCCGCCTGCTCGGTGAGGACCTCCACGTGCAGCACGTAGCGCAGATAGTCGTCGTCGATGGCGTCCATGAGCTGACCGAACATGCTGAAGCCCTCGCGCTGCCAGGCCACCAGCGGGTCCTGCTGGCCCATGGCCCGCAGGTTGATGCCCTCGCGCAGGTAGTCCATCTCGGCCAGGTGCTCCCGCCAGCGCTGATCGATGATCTGGAGCATGATCTCTCGCTCGAGGGAACGGGCCACCTCCGGCCCTCCGGGGATGGTCGTCTCCCGCTCGGCGTAGTAATCGGCGGCCTCGGCCCGGATGCTCTCGTAGAGCTGGTCGGAGGTCTCGGCGTGTCGGAGGTCCTCCTCGGTGAACTTCGTGGGGTAGTACTGACCGACCTCGGCGATGAGAGCGGCGATGTCCCAGTCCTCGGCGTAGCCCTCGCAGGTCGCCATGACCACCGAGTCCAGCGCCTCGTCCAGCAGCTCCTCGGTCCGCTCCCGCAGGTCTTCGCCGTCGAGCACCTGCATCCGGCGCTGGTAGATGACCTTGCGCTGCTCGTTCATGACCTCGTCGTACTTGAGCACGTCCTTGCGGATCTCGGCGTTGCGGGCCTCGACCGTATTCTGCGCCCGCTCGATGGCGCGGGTGACCATCTTGGCCTCGATGGGAACGTCCTCAGGGAGGGCCTTGGCCATCACCCAGTTCATGGCCCCAGTGGCGAAGAGCCGCATGAGCTCGTCCTCGAGCGACAGGAAGAACCGGCTCTCCCCCGGATCCCCCTGACGGCCGGACCGCCCCCGGAGCTGATTGTCGATGCGGCGGCTCTCGTGGCGCTCGCTGCCAAGCACGTACAGCCCCCCGAGGGCACGGATCTGGTCGCCCTCGGCCTTGCACTGCAGTTCGAACTTGGCCCGCAGATCGGCCCGAGCGGCGCGACCCTCGTCGCTGTCCGGGTCGAGCCCCTGGGCCAGGACCTCCTGGGCCGCCAGGCCGTCGGGATTGCCCCCCAACAGGATGTCGACACCGCGGCCGGCCATGTTCGTGGCCACCGTGATGGCCTGGAGCCGCCCCGCCTGGACGACGATCTGCGCTTCCCGGGCGTGCTGCTTGGCGTTCAGCACGTTGTGCGGAATGCCCCGGATGTCGAGGAGCCGGGAGAGCACCTCGGACTTGGCGACCGACGCCGTGCCGACCAGCACGGGCTGGCCGCGGTCGTGGCGTTCGATCAGATCCTCCACGACCGCCTCGAACTTGGCCTGCTCGCTCTTGTAGACCAGGTCAGGGTGGTCGGCCCGGACCATAGGCAGGTTGGTCGGGATCGGCACCACGGGCAGGTCGTAGGTGTTGGCGAACTCCGACGCCTCGGTCTCCGCCGTGCCGGTCATACCGGCGAGCTTCTCGTAGAGTCGGAAGTAGTTCTGCAGCGTCACCGTCGCCCAGGTGTGGTTCTCCTCCTTGATGCGAACCCGCTCCTTGGCCTCGACGGCCTGGTGCAGCCCGTCGGACCACCGCCGCCCCTCCAGGATCCGGCCGGTGAACTCGTCGACGATCTTCGCTTCGCCACCGGCCACGATGTAGTCCTTGTCCCGGTGGTAGAGCTCCTTGGCCCGCAGCGCCTGCTGGAGCTGATGGACGTAGTTCACCGACACCAGGTCGTAGAGGTTGCCCACTCCAATCTGGGACTCGACCTTCTCGATGCCCTCCTCGGTGGGGAAGACCGTTCGCTTCTCCTCGTCGACCTCGTAGTCGACGTCGCGCTTGAGCGTCCGCACGACCCCCGCGAACTGGTAGTACAGCCGGGCCGACTCGGCCGCCGGACCGCTGATGATGAGGGGCGTCCGAGCCTCGTCGATGAGGATCGAGTCGACTTCGTCGACGATGGCGTAGGCATGGCCGCGCTGCGCCATCGCATCGCGCGACCTGGCCATGTTGTCGCGCAGGTAGTCGAAACCGAACTCGGTGTTGGTGCCATAGGTGACGTCGGCGGCATAGGCCTCACGCTTGGCCTCGGCGTCCTCCACTTCCGGGACGACGAGCCCGACCTTCAGCCCCAGGAAGCGGTGGATCTGGCCCATCCACTCGGCGTCGCGGGCAGCCAGGTAGTCGTTGACGGTGACTACGTGGACGCCCTTGCCAGTGAGGCCGTTGAGGTAGACGGGCAGGGTCGACACGAGCGTCTTGCCCTCGCCGGTCTTCATCTCGGCGATCCATCCGAAGTGGAGGGCCATCCCGCCCATCAGCTGGACGTCGAAGTGTCGCTGGCCGATGACCCGTCGCGCCGCTTCCCGTACGACGGCGAAGGCCTCCACCAACAGGTCGTCGAGACCCTCCCCCTGGTCCAGGCGCTCCCTGAACTCGACCGTCCGGTGGCGCAGGGCGGCGTCGTCCAGCGCCTCGACCTCGGGCTCGAGGTCGTTGATCATCGGCACGATCTCCTGGAGGCGGCGGAGCTTCTTCCCCTCGCCCGCGCGCAGCATCTTGGTGAGGACGCTCATCGTCACCCCAGTGTACTGAGGGTCCTGGCCCCTACCCCGCCGCCACGGGGCCCGATTTCGACCGGACGTGAACCGAAAGAAGTCCCTCGCCTGCGCCCGCCTGTGGGCAGGATGGACCGGCGCCCTCCGGCGCTCAGCGGTCCTCGGCCTCGATCAGGCGCTCGCGCACGGCGTAGATGACCGCCTGCATGCGGGAGTGGAGGTGGAGCTTGTCGAGGATGTTGTGGACGTGGTTCTTGACCGTGTTCTCGGAGATGTACAGCGAATCGGCGATGTCCCTGTTGCTCATCCCCCGGGCGACCAGCTTGAGCACCTCCAGCTCCCGCCCCGTCAGCTCCGGCGGGGGGACCTGGGGCCGCTCCTCGGCCCGCCTAACCAGGGAGTTGAACTCGGTCAGCAGCTTGGAGGCCATCGAGGGTGAGATGAGGCTCTGGCCCTGGACCACGGCCCGGATGGCATCGGCCACCTCCTCGACCGAGATCTCCTTGAGCAGGTACCCGTTCGCCCCCGCCTTGACCGCCTCGTAGAGATCCTCCTCCTCGTCGCTCACCGTGAGCATCAGGATCCTCGCCGACGGGGTCACGGTGCGGATGGTGCGCGCCGCCTCGATGCCGTTCACCTGAGGCATCCGTACGTCCATCAACACCACGTCGGGGGCCAGCTCCTCGGCCTTGGCGATCGCCTCGGCCCCGTCCTCGGCCTCACCCACGACCTCGATCCCACCCTCGGTGCCCAGCACCACGTACAAGCCTCGGCGGAACAGTGCCTGGTCATCCGCGATCAGCACGCGGATGACCTGCCCGTCTTGTCCCGAGATCTGGTTGTCGACCAAGAGTTCCCCCGTGTCAGGTGTCAGGTGTCAGGTGGTGTCGATTAGTCCGATTTGACTGTCCTTCCGCCGGTATACCACCGCGGCACGGCCCGTTTCAGCATTCGTGAACAGGAAGAACCCCCGGCCGAGGAGGTCGAGCTCGAGGACGGCCTCCTCAGGGGTCATGGGCTTGGCATCGGATTGGACCGTCCGGATGATGCGCGGTGTCTCGTCCTCGGCATCCTCGTCGTCGTCGGCGATCACGGCCGCCACGGCATCGGGACCGGGCGCTCCACCGGCGTGCCGGCGGGGGTGGGACCGTCCGATCAGGCGCCCCTTCAGCTTCTCCAGCCGGTGCTCGAGCTTGTCGACGACCCGGTCGACGGCCGCGAACGTGTCGCTCGCCGCAGCCCTCGCCCGCACGATGTGGCCGTGGCCCACCACGGTCACCTCGCACACCTCCTTGTCAGCGATGCGCGGATTGCGCTCCTCGAGGAAGCGAACCTCGGCCCGCTCCATCGAGTCGAGGTAGCGCCCCAGCCGGGTGACCTTCTCCTCCACGGTCGCACGCAGCAGCTCCGACACCTCGACGTTCCGGCCCTGGATCGAGATGTCCACAGTGCAATCCTCCTGTTTCAGCGAACGGGCCGCGAGCGGCTGACCTGGTCTTTGACCCCACACTCGCCTGCCGAGAGGGTGGCGGGCCCGGCGTTGGCGGCCGGTAGGCCCCACAACGCACCCTGGCGCCCGCGTCGCCTCTTCGCCGCCGGTGCCGACGGTCGGCACATCGGCGGGCAGGACTTACTCCTAAGCCGCACCATGCTCAGCAACCACGGGTTGCCTTACGTGGGTCGTTTCGCCTACGGCTGGCCTCGACTTGCAACCACAGACCCGCACGCAGCCCATACGAGAGTGTAGGACGTGCTGACGGAATTCGGCCTAGTCAGTAGGTGCCAGTCGTCCAGCAAGCTCCGTCCGGCCCCGGGGCGGGCCGGTGCTGGGCCTGCGTCCGGCCTCCCCGGCCGGTGCTGTGCCTGCCTCCGGCCTCCAGGGCCGGTGCTACTCCCGGCCCCGGCCTCCCGGGCTGCTCTCGAGACGGCTCTTTATCTCGGTAAGGACCGGGACCGGCCCCGGGTCGAGCCCCTCCTGGGCGGCCAGGTGCAGCGAGACGAAGTCACCGAAGATGACCAGGTCCAGAAGCTGGGCCAGGCGCCCCTCCCCCTCGGCCTCCACCTCCTCGATCCCCGCCACGACCTCCCGGACGATGTCGTCCACCAGCCCGAAGCGGGCGGCGATCCGGGGGTGCTCATCCCGGTGGCGGAGGTTCACGAGGGTCACAAGCTGGCGGGTGATGTCCCCGTGCTGTCCCCATCCGGCCACCTCGTTGTGGCACAGCTCCGGTTGGCTGGCGGCGAACGCCGGAGCCTTGGCGTTCTCGTTGACGTCCGCCTTCCAGCGCCAGGCGGCGACGGCGCCGATGCCGGCTGCGCCGTAGACGAGCGGGATCGTGCGCCCGATGCGACGGGCGAGTGCCGCCGCCGGGCTCGCCGCCCCAACCAGCTGGTCGCGGCGCCGCTGCAGCTGGCCCACCGCCTGGTCGACCCATCGCCGGCCGTCCGGAAGCAGGCCCAGGTCCTCGGCCACGGCGAGCAGCGGGACCGTCATGGCCCCCACGGCGGCACGCGGCTGGGGAATGGTGTCGGGCACCGGCAGCAGCGGTGCCCCCCAGTCGTCGGCCAGCTTGGCCAGCTCGCCGCCGCTGGTCACGACGATCACGCTCGCTCCCCGCGATCTCGCGGCCCGGGCGGCCTCGATCGTCTCCTCGGTGTCACCCGAGAACGAGACGGCGAAGACCAACGACGCCGGGCCGACGAAGCCCGGGGGGCAGTAGGACTTCACGACCGAGACGGGCACAGCCAGGTCGGGGCCGGCCGTCGCCTGGAAAACGTCGCCCGCGATGCCGCTGCCCCCCATGCCCAGCACGACCACGTTGGCGATCGACCCGCGGGGCGGGAGCCCGGCCAGGTGCTCGACGGCCTCGGCGGCAGCGGCGACCTGTTCGGGGAGCTGGGCGGCGGCATCCCACATCCCCAGCGTGTCGACCACCTGCCCGCTCACGCCGGTGCGCCGCCCGAAGGGCTCTTCCCCGGATCGAAGGTCGGCGTGATGCCCTCCGCCTCGGCCTTGGCCAGCAGGCGACCGTGCTCGGCATCGTCGACGGTCTCGGCCTCGTCGATCAACATGATGGGAATGTCGTCCCGGATCGCGTAGCGCCGATGGAGGCGCGGGTTGTAGAGGCTGTCCTCGTCGGCGAAGTACAGCAGTGGTCCCTTGTCCTCGGGACAGGCCAGGATCTCGAGCAGCAGGGGGTCGAGTGCCACCTCAGCTCTCCCTTCGTGGGGTAGGACCGGCACCGGCCGTGTCCCCGGCGGCGCGGTCGATGAGTGAGAGGACCTCCGCCAGATGGACATCGCGCTCGGCCGGCGAGGGGGCCTCGAGGTTCAGACGGAGGAGAGGCTCGGTGTTGGAGGGACGGACGTTGAACCACCAATCGCCCCAGTCGACGGTCAACCCGTCGGTGCGGTCGAGAGCCGCGCCGCTCACCGAGTCGAGCTCGGCGGCGATCGACTCGACGACCCGCGGCGGGTCGGGGACCTTGGTGTTGATCTCGCCCGAGTCGGCGTAGCGCTCGAACGGCCGGCGCAGCTCGGACAGCGGCTTGCCCGCCTTGGACAGCAGCTCGAGCACGATCACGGCGGCGATGAGCCCGGAGTCGGCGCGGTAGTTGTCGCGGAAGTAGTAGTGCCCGGAGTGCTCCCCCCCGAACACCGCTCCCGTCTCGGCCATCACGGCCTTGATGAAGGAGTGGCCCACCCGGGTGCGGACGGGCACTCCCCCGTTCTCCCTGATGATCTCCGGTACCGCCTTGGAGCAGATGAGGTTGTACAGGATCGTGGCGCCCGGATGCTTCTCGAGCATCGCCTTGGCCACCAGCGCCGTCGTGAGAGACCCCGACAGGGGCTGGGCCTTCTCGTCGACGAGGAATACCCGATCGGCGTCACCGTCGAAGGCCAGTCCCACGTCCGCGCCCGTCTCCAGCACGCGCCGGTTGAGGTCGGCGAGGTTCTCGAGCTGGATGGGATCAGCGGGGTGGTTCGGAAAGTTGCCGTCGAGCTCGGGGTAGAGGATCTCGAGCTGGACGGGCAGCGGGGCCATCACGTGGGGCACGACGAGCCCGCCCATGCCGTTGGCCGTGTCCGCCACCACCCGCAGCGGCGTCAGGGCGTCGACGTCCACGAACGAGCGGACGTGGATCGCGTACTCGTCGACCAGGTCCTCGTGGTCGACCTGACCCCGTGCGGTTTCCCCGTTCCCCGTCATGGCGCCGGCCAGCGCCTTGATCTCGCTCAACCCGGTGTCCTGGCCGATCGGGCTCGCTCCGGCCCGGCACATCTTGATGCCGTTGTATCGGGCCGGGTTGTGCGAGGCCGTGAACATGGCTCCCGGTACGTCGAGCCGGCCCGAGGCGAAGTACAGCAGGTCCGTGGATGCCAGACCGAGGTCGGTCACCGACGCTCCCTCGGACGCGGCCCCGGCGATGAAGGCCTCGCTGAGCGGCACGCCCGACTCCCGCATGTCGCGCGCCACCACGACTCGCGCCGCCCCCGTGAACCGGGCGAACCCCGACCCCACGGCGCGGCAGACCTCGGCATCGAGCTGGTCCGGCACGCTGCCGCGCACGTCGTAGGCCTTGAAGATGGGGTCGAGCGGGAGCATCA
Organism: Acidimicrobiales bacterium; assembly: GCA_036491125.1. Taxonomy (NCBI): domain Bacteria; kingdom Bacillati; phylum Actinomycetota; class Acidimicrobiia; order Acidimicrobiales; species Acidimicrobiales bacterium. Next base: position 12,953 of record DASXCO010000039.1, read on the forward strand.
GCCCTGCGAGCCTACTTCGCTTCCTCTACGACCTCGGAGGCCGGCGGGGAGTCGTCGTGGCGGTCGTCGGGCTCGTCGTCGGGCCCCATGGCAGCGGCGAGAGGGCGCCGATCCGGTTGAGGGCCGTTTCCAGTTCCCGCGCCTCCCCGTCGTCTTGGTCTCCGTCACCCTGCGTGGCGCCCGGGCGCCCGATCCGACGACCGCGCCGCGGCCCCCGCGCGACGTACGGGCGCGCGCCCATCCACACGACGGCGATCAACCCGAGCGCGGTCACGGCCCACCCCAACCCGTCCACAGGCGTCCAGCCGTAATGCAGCGACACGTGGCGGCTGGTCGGGATGACCACCATGAGGTTGGGCGCGACGCGCCACGGACCCTTCGCCCCGGTCGCCTGCCAGTTCGGGAAGTACGACGTCTTCACCAGCACCGGCGATCCGGGCCGGTCGACGTCGAAGCTGATCCGGTCGTCACTGGTCTTGATCCCGCTGACCTGCGCCGGGGTCACCGTCTGCTGCGGCGGGTTGGGGTCGGCGCCGGGGACCCGCGTCCACTCGGCCGGCCCGCTGGCGGCCAGCATCACGTTCCATCGGCTGGGGTCGTCGTACCAAGAGACGGCCGCGTCCAGCCATGACTTGCCACCCTTGGCCACTCCGGTCATGACCACGGGTTGCTCCGTGAGAGGGCTCACCTCGGCCGCACCCTGCACCAGGTAGATGTTCCAGGTGCGCTGGATCACGGTGGCGCCCGAGGTGACCGGCCATGGCCCGCTGGTGGCGATGAGGCGGAGGTCGGGGTCGGCCGCTGCCTGGGCCTGAGCCTGGGGCGAGAAGGCCATGTAGTAGCGGACCCCGAGCAGCTGGAGGTGCCGCACGCCGGCGGCGACGTCGAGCGACTCGTAGGGAAGGTTGCGCATGGCCTCCGACGGCGTCAGCGACAGCTCCGCCTGGTTGATGAAGTGGTACGGCGTGCTGGCGGCCGACTCGAAGAACAGCCCCTCCATGGACTGGATGCAGTCGTTGGTCCAGTACGGCAGCAGCATCAGGGCCATGGGCGTGCCCAGCTGGTCGAGGTCGGGCCCGTACTCCCACATGGCGCGACCGCAGCCCTGTTGTCGACCGAGCCTCGCCATGGTGTCGATGAGCGCGTGGTACTGCGGGTAGGCGGGCTTTCCCTCGTAGCCGGTGTAGTTCCAGCGCACCCAGTCGGGCACGAAGCTGGCCGGCGGTTTGACGGGCGACCACGAGGGCAGGTTCACGAGGGGAGCAGCCACGAAGCCGGCTGCCGCGACCAGGGCAAGGACCGGCGTGAGGAACCCGACCAGGCCGTCGGTCGTGATGCCCGTCCCCGATGCAGGGGCCGCCACGTAGCCACCGTTCGCCGCCGTCGAGAGCCACCTCTGCTCACGCCTGGCGCGCCACAGCTCCCCCGCCAGAGTCCCCAGCTCGGCGACCGCCACCCCGGCCAGGAGATAGAGGCACAGGACCCAGAAGGGCAGGAGGCGGGCGTTGTAGAGCCGGCCCTGAGGAGCGAGCACGAATCCCGCCGCTGACAGCACCGCCATGACGGAGAGGAACATCCCGATCCGTCGGCGGCGCAAGAGGGAGAAGGCGACGCCGATGATCGCGAGCACGAGCACCCAGCGCTGGCCCGACGGGAACAGGTTGTGGGCGTAGTTGGTGACCTTCTCCCAACCCATGTCCGTCGTGTACGGGAGACGAAAGAGGAACGGGATGGACCAGAACCCGGTGATGGCCAGTCCCGCCGCCACGGCGCTGACGATCCATTTGATTCGTCGGCGGTCCGCGCCCATCAGCAACAGGACGGCCGCACCCACGAGCACGAAGAAGGTCGGGATCATGTGGCAGAGCGCAGTGAGGGCCAGCAAGCCGGCGGCGAGGGCCCGGTGCTTGCCGGTGCGCAGGCCGCGCGCGACCACGCCGAGGAACACCAGCCCCAGTGACAAGCTGATCGAGAAGGCGAACTCCCCGGCCAGTGTCGAGGCGATGTTGCCGCCGTAGATCGTGAAGCTGCGATCGAAGAGGAACGGCAGCGTGGCCACTCCCAGCAAAGCCGGCCCGGGACGGGCCATCCCGGACAATCGACCGAAGGCCCACGCCGCCACGGGCAGGGTCAGGAGGCCGAGGACCGTGACCAGCTTGAAGGCGATGTTGTACGGCAGGACGAGGTTGAAGGCGAGGACGATGATGCTCGGCAGCGGGAAGTAGAAGGTGAGGGCCGGATAGCCGCCATACCAGTCGGGGCTCCAGCCCGTGAGCCGACCGTGCGGCAGCAGGTGGTCGCGTAGGAACGCCGGCACCGCGACGTGGGAGCCGGTGTCGCCGCCCGAGGTCGTCGTGTTGAGCAGCAACAGGGACGGGTGCAGCTGCCAGAGGACAAAGGCGACGGCGCCGCCGACGGCGACGAACGCTCCCAGAGCGGCGGCGGAAGGGCGACGCATCTTCGCCCTATGTTGCCCGACGGGCCCCCGGGGCACTGAACGGGGGGGCTCCATTGCTGGCGGCTTCGCCGCCCCGGACGGGTCCCCATCCCCGTCCTCCTCCGAGCGGCGGGGACCCCAACCCCGCCGCCGGCCGTTCGCTGCCGGTCTGGGGAGTGGGACCCCTATCGGGAGAACGCCAGCACCAGCACGGTGACGGCGTTGAACGTGGCGTGGGCGACGATGCCCGGTCCCAGGCGCCGCCACCGCTCGGCCAGCACGCCGAGGACGACGCCGAAGGCGGTGAGGCCCAACAGCTGCAGCACCTCCAGATGGGCCAGGCCGAACGCCACGGCCGAGATGAGCACGGCGATCGTCGGGCATGCCCGACGCCCCAGCGACGCCAGCACCTTGGTCTTCTCCAGGGAGCGCAGCAGGAGACCTCGGAAGAACAGCTCCTCGACGAGGGGGGCGCCGAGGACCACGAAGATCCCCAGCACGACCAGACCGCCACCGCCCGCACCGCCGGTGAGGTGCTGCGCCGGCTGGCCGAGCTGCTGATCGAGATGGGGCACCAGCACCCGCACGGGGATGTACAGCACCGGCAGCAGGATCAGCTGGGAGCCCAACCCGACGGCCACCCCGAGGGGCACGTCAGGCCAGACCTTGAGCCGGAGCCCGAAGTCGACCGCCAGCTGCTTGGTGCCCTTCAGCCGGCTGGCGAGCACGGGCGCCCCGGCCAGACCGACCCAGAGGCCCACCAACGAGAAGACGGTGGCCCCGACCGTCGAGGTCGACGAGCTCGTCGTCCGCTCGCCCGTCGCGCTGACCCAGATCACCACGGCGAGGCTGGAGGTGATCACCCCGACGACGAAGCCGAGCAACGCGTCGCCGAGCCCCCACCGACCCTGGATCGGCGGCACCGGTCGCCCGGACGTGTTCGGCGGCGGCGAGGACTGCCCGACCCATCCGACCGGCGGGGGCGGACGTCCATCGCCAGCTCCACCCGGCCGTCCCGGCCGTCCACCGGGTGGTGGGATCTCCCAACCCGAGCCGGGCGATCCCGACGGCTCGGAGACGTCCATGTCACGAGACGTTACCGCCGCGAGCTCGACAGGTGTGCTCCTGGGCTTCGGTATCCCGTCCGGACCTCTAGCATGGGGGCATGAGTCGCCAACCTCCGGATCCCCGGCCGGAGCGTCCCTCGGGTGGTCCGGGCCGTCCCGGCGCCGGTGGGTCGCGCGGGCCCGACCAGAGCTGGCGGTGGGCGGTCATCGTCCTGCTCGGCCTGGTGGTGGCGGCCCTGGTCATCCCGCCATTCTTCTCCCACAGCCCCAGCCAGCAGCTGAGCTACACCCAGTACATCACCGACGTGAACGCCAGTCAGGTCTCCACGGCGACGATCGACAACAGCAACGGCCACATCAACGGCAAGCTGACCAACGGCTCCGACTACACGGTCAACGGCCCCTCGCCTCCCATCCAGAACGACGTCACGACCATGCGGACGAAGGGGGTGAAGCTGAGCTTCAACACCCCGACGCAGAGCATCTTCTCCTCTGTGCTCATCTACCTCTTGCCAATTGTTCTGATCATCGGGTTCTTCATATGGATGAACCGACGCGCTCAGGGGCAGATGTCAGGGATCATGTCGATCGGCCGTTCCAAGGCGAAGCTGTACACGACCGAGAGGCCGCGCACGACTTTCGGTGACGTGGCCGGCTATACCGGCGTCAAACAGGAGATCAGCGAGGTCGTCGACTTCCTGAAGAAGCCAGCCCGGTTCAAGGACATCGGGGCCCGCATCCCGAAGGGCGTGCTGCTCGTCGGCCCGCCCGGCACCGGCAAGACCCTGCTGGCACGGGCCGTCGCCGGCGAGGCCGGGGTGCCGTTCATGTCGGTGAGCGGCTCGGACTTCATGGAGATGTTCGTGGGCGTCGGCGCCAGCCGGGTCCGGGACCTCTTCCAGACGGCGCGCAAGCAGGCGCCGGCCATCGTGTTCGTCGACGAGATCGACTCGATCGGCCGCAAGCGGGGCGCCGGTCTGGGCGGCGGCCACGACGAGCGCGAGCAGACGCTCAACCAGATGCTCAACGAGATGGACGGCTTCGACACGACCGAGGGCATCGTCATGATGGCCGCCACCAACCGGCCCGACATCCTCGACCCCGCGCTGCTCCGTCCGGGCCGTTTCGACCGCCAGATCGTCGTCCCCCTGCCCGACCTCGAGGAGCGCCTCCCCATCCTCAAGGTCCACTGCAAGGACAAGCGACTTGCTCCGGACGTCGACCTCGAGCTCGTCGCCCGTGGCACCCCAGGCATGAGCGGGGCCGACCTGGCCAACCTCGTCAACGAGGCCGCCCTCCATGCCGTGCGCCGGGGTAGCGACTCAGTCGCCATGCAGGACTTCGAGTCGGCTCGAGACCGGGTCATGATGGGCCAGCGGCGCGATTCGCTGGTGCTCACCGACCACGAGAAGGAGCGGGTCGCCTACCACGAGGGTGGCCACGCCGTGCTCGCCTATGCGCTGACCCATGCCGACCCGGTGCACAAGGTGACGATCCTCCCGACGGGCATGGCTCTCGGCGTGACCCAGCAGCTGCCGATGGAGGAGCGCCACATCTACCCCCGCGAGTACATCGAGGACTCGCTGGCGGTGCGGATGGGTGGACGGGTCGCCGAGCTGCTCATCTACGGCGGTCTGTCCACGGGCGCCAACAACGACCTCGTCGGCAACACCGAGCTGGCCCGCAAGATGGTCCGGGAATGGGGCATGAGCGATCGTGTCGGCCCCATGGCCTGGGGGTCCCAAGGGATGGTCTTCCTCGGCGAGGACCTCATGCACTCCCGCGACTACTCGGAGGACACGAGCCGGGTCATCGACGAGGAGGTCAAGCGCATCCTCCGGGAGCAGGAGGAGCGGGCGACGCAATACCTGAGCCGCCACAAGGAGGGTCTCAAGCTGGTGGCCGCGTCGCTCCTCGAGAAGGAGACCATCGACGGCCAGGAGGTGGCGATGCTGGTTGACACCGCCTATGGCCGCCCCGTCCACGTCGACGGCTCGACGGCCAGCGTCCCCCACTTCGCCTCGAGCTCCGACGACGGCCCGCCGCCGAACGGGCGCCCGGAGCTGCGACCGAGGTCCACCCCTCCCGGCGATCCCGCCCCTACCGCGGCGCCGGGAGACGGCGCTGACCCTGAGGGGCTGGCCGACAACACGGGCAGGCCCCACCCGCCCGGCGACGGGGATGGCGACGGAGCGCCGCTGACCGCTGAGTGGCCGGGCGACCGGGGCCGGTAGCACCTCGATTGGGCGCGACTGGGGTGGCCGGAAGCGTGGACCCGTTGGCGAAGCTGGCAAAAGATGCCGCCTACGTCGCCGTTGGCTTCGGGGTGCTCGGCTTCCAGCGGGCTCAGGTCCGTCGGCGGGAGGTCCTCAAGCGACTGGACGATCAACGGGGCCGGATCGAGGAGTTCCTGAACGACAGCTATCGCCAGGCCGGAGAGGTGGGAGGGCAGCTGCTCGGTCGGTCCCGGGGGGGTTGAAGCGCTCGCCGCTCCATGACGGGCCCGGCAGCGCGGCCCCTATGATGTCGATCCCATGGACCGGGTGAGTCTGGGGAACGCCATCGCCGGCCGGTTGCAATCCGAGATCGCCACCGCGCAGGCCGAGTTCGACCAGCCTGGACAGGTGCCCACCTCCATTCTCGACAATGTCCTGGAGCCGAGCACTTGCAGCGCTGTTCATGCCGCCTTTCCCGACCCCGCCACCATGATGGAGCGGCGCACAATTCGCGAGCGTAAGTACGTTGCCGCCCAGATGGATCGGTACGACCCTCTGCTCGAGGAGGCGGTGTACGCCTTCCAGCAACCGCGCGTCGTCGAGGCGCTGAGCCAGATCACCGGCATCCGCGACCTCGTACCCGACGAGCGTCTTTACGCTGGCGGGGTCAGCCTGATGGGGCGGGACAACTTTCTCAACCCTCACATCGACAACTCCCACAACGACGATCGCACCGGGTACCGAGTGCTCAACCTCCTCTACTACGTCACCCCTGACTGGGAGGAGAGCTACGGCGGCAGCCTCCAGCTGTGGGACCGCGGCCTGCGCCAACCAAGCCGGACGATCGAGAGCCGCTTCAACCGTCTGGTCGTGATGGGGACCACCCCGAGGTCGTGGCACTCCGTAACGCCGATCGTTCACGACGGCAGCCGGTGCTGCGTCTCCAATTACTACTTCGCGCCCCGGCCGCTGGCGTCCGGCACCGGGTACGCCGGCCAGGAGTACTTCCACGTAACGAAGTTTCGCGGCTTCCCGGAAGAGCGACTCAAGGATGTGGTCCTGCGAGGGGACGCCACGCTGCGCACGGCTGTGCGCAAAGTCCGCAGGCAGGGACTGGTCGCCACCCGGCACATCTATCGGAACCAGTGACGGTCTGATCAGCCCCGTCTCAGGCGGCCCGCCAATGGTCGAGCACCGCCCGCAGCGTCGCGTCGAGGGGGATCTCGGGCCGCCAGCCGGTGGCCGACCGAAGGAGGGTTGAGTCTCCGCGCAGGACGGGCACGTCGGCGGGACGCTCGAGACTCGGATCGGCGATGAGGTCGAGGTGTGACCCGGCGATCGCCAGGAGGCGATGGGCGACGTCCTCGATGGGCACGTCGATGCCGGAGCACACGTTGTAGACCGCGCCCGCTTCGCCCCGCAGGATCAACAGCCGGTAGGCCCGAACCACGTCCCGTACGTCGGTGAAATCGCGTCGAGGCCGCAGGTTGCCGACACGCAGCTCCTTCCCCCCGGCCCGCTCGGCCTCCACGATCCGCTTGGCCAGGGCGGAGACGGCGAACGACGGCGCCTGTCCCGGACCAACGTGGTTGAACGAACGTGCCCGGATGACGGGCAGACCGTGGCCCAGGTGCGCCTGGACCCCCAGAAACTCGGCGGCCACCTTGCTGGCGGCGTAGGGCGAGACGGGCAGGAGTGACGAGCCCTCGGTCAGCGGGAGGTATTCGGGCTTCACCGCCCCGTAGACCTCGGCCGAGCTCGTCAGCAGCACCCGCGGGGGGGACGGACAGCGTCGGGCCGCCTCCAGCAGGTTGAGCGTCCCGCCGGCATTGACACGGAAGACCTCCTGCGGCTCGCCCCACGACTGGCCCACGTGGGTGAAGGCGGCCAAGTGGTACACGGCGTCCGGGGCGGCGTCCACGAGGGCACGGCGGAGGCCGTCGACGTCGCCGATGTCGAGCCCCGGGACGGCGACGTCGACCTCATCCCCCGACTCCCGGAGATGGGCCTGGAGCCAGGTCCCGACGAAACCTTGGCCACCCGTGACGAACGCTCGCACGACGGCTCACGCTAGTCGGGCTCGCCGGAACCCTTTCGGTTGGCGATCGCCGCTCGATAGGCACCGAGATGTCCGACGGCGCTGGCCGACCAGGTGTGCCGGGCGGCCACCGCCAGTCCGCGCGTCCGGCGGGCCGGCAGTCCGTCGTCCCGCCGGACGAGCAGATCGAGGGCGCCGGCCAGCCCGTCCACATCACCCGGCGCGACGAGCACAGCAGCCCCTTCCACGACCTCCTGCATGGCGGAGCCCGTGGTCGTGACCAGTGGGGTCCCGCACGCCAGCGCCTCGAGGGCCGGGAGCCCGAAGCCCTCCTCCAGAGAGGGATAGGCGGCGGCGGCGGCCTGCCGCAGCAGGGCCGCGACCACGGTGTCGGCGACGTAGCCGGCGCGCACGATTCGGTCGTCGTGGCGAGCCTCGGCGATCGCCCGCTCGACCTTCACCGCTCCCCAACCGGCTCCGCCCGCCAGCACCAGGCTGAGTCCGGGGTGGGAGGTGCAGATGCGGTCGAAGGCGCGCACGAGGGTGGGGACATCTTTGCGGGGCTCGAGGGTGCCCACGAAGGCCACGTACGGGCCCTTGATACCGAGGTCCGCAAGCGCGGCAGCGTCCGCGCCTGGCTCGGGCTCGTCGGGGCGGAAGCGCTCGTGGTCTATGCCGTGGGGCACGATATGGACCGGCCCCGACGGCGGACAGATCTCCCTCAGACGCTCGGCCGTGCTGGCGCTCACGCACACCAGCGCCTCGGCGTGACGAGCGGCCACGCGGATGGCTCGGCGGAAGATCGGCACCAAGGTGCGGCGATGCCACTCGGGATGGTCGAAGAAGGTCAGGTCGTGGATGGTCACGACTCGCGGCAGCGACGTCGCCTCGGGCATCGTGTAGTGAGGTCCGTGATGGACATCGACGGGAAGCCGGCGCAGGCGTCGAGGCAACCCGGTCTGCTCCCACGCCAGGCGCAGCGGTCGGGGAGTGGGGGCCACAGCCTCGAGGGAGGCGCCCGGAGCCAGCGCCCCCCAGCGTTCGGCATCCTCCGACCTGGACAGCAGTGTCAGCTCGACATCCGGTCGATCGACCAGGGCGGCGGCCAATCCCAGCGTGTACCGGCCCGCCCCGGCGGGCTCGGCCGGCACGGCGCTGACGTCGAGGCTGAGGCGCAAGCGATCGCTCACAGCAGCTGCTCCCACAGGGCCACGTGACGGCGGGCGGTGGACTCCCACGTGAGCTTCTCCACTCGCGCTCGGCCACCGGCGACGAGCCCGTCGCGGGCGGGGCCGTCGACAGAGGCGCGCACCAGCCCCTCGGCGATGGCCTCCACGCTCAGGGGATCCACCTCGAGGGCCGCACCCTGGGTGCTGGGCATCGGACTGGCGACGACCGGAGCACCGGCCGCCATGGCCTCGACAGCGGGGAGACCGTAGCCCTCGTGGAGGGGGACGTAGGCCAGGCACCGACACCCGGCATAGAGGCCGGCGAGGACGGCCGCCGACACCGCTCCTGCCTGCACCACGCCTGGGCCTGGGCGAAGGTCCTCCCCCCACCCTTTCGGGCCGGCGACGACGAGCGGCCATGGCTCGGGCAAGCGGGACCGGGCCTGGTCATAGGCCTGGACCAGGCGGTCGAGATTCTTTCTGGGCTCGTTGGTGCCCACACACAGAAGGTATGGGGAGTCGACGCCAACGCGGCGCAGGAGATCGCCAGCGGCGCTGAAATCGCCAGGAGGCAGGTGGTCGACGCCCTCCTCGAACACCGCGACCCGGTCGGACGGCGCTCCGGCGTCCTGGAGGGCCGTCGCGGTCTCTGGTGAGGGCGCAAGCAGGAGACGAGCTCGCCGCAGGGCGCGTCGCAGCGCAGCCTCGTGCCAACGCCGGCCCCGCGCAGGGAACGCGTCGGGCACCTGTCGCCAGGCCAGGTCGTGCACAGTCGCCACGGCCGGCACCCGGCTGCGCGGGACGGCGAGCGAAACGGCGTGGACCAGATCGAACCCGTCCGGCGCGCTGACGACCCCGAGGTCCCAGGCCCGGGTGAGCATCGGCCCCGGGAGCGACGAGGCCACGACCGGCAACCCGAGCGAGGCGAGTGGATCGACGCCCGCGCCGGGCCGGCTGGCCAGGAGGGCGACGTCGGGAGCGGGGTTCATGCGCTCCAGGCCCTGCAGCAGACCACGGGCGTAGGTGCCGATGCCGCCGGGGGCCCTCCGGCGCAGCTGCTCGACGACGATCAGCACCCTCACCGGATCTCAGCTCGCAGCAGCCGACGCGTCCCGGTACAGGGCGGCGAGACCGGCCCCGCAGTCTTGCCAGCTGAAAGCCGTGATCCGCCGGTGTCCCCTGGCGACCAGGTCGGCCCGCGCCCCGTCGTCGACGAGCAGCCGGTCGATGGCGGCCGCCAACGCGTCAGCGTCGCCTGGCTCCACCACCGCGGCCCCGTCGCCGACAACCTCGGGCAATGCCCCCGCGGTCGTGGTCACCACGGGGACGCCGGCCGCCATGGCCTCGAGCGGGGGGAACCCGAAGCCCTCGTACACCGAGGGGAACGCGAAGAGCGTCGCCCGTCGAAGCAGCCGGGAGCGGTGGGCCTGACTCACGTAGCCCAGTCTCACCACCCGGTCTCGCCAGGGCGAGGCGGCCATAGCCGCCTCGAGGCGCTCCACACCCCAGCCGGCACGCCCCGCAACCACGAGCGACAGGTCCCGGTGACGGTCGGCGAGCTGGTCGAAGGCCCGGATCAAGGTGCCAAGGTCTTTCCTCGGCTCGATCGTGCCCAGGGCGAGGACGTACGGCCCGTCGACACGCGGGCCGGAGCCGGCGCCGGCGACATCCACGGCGCCACCGCCGTCGTTCCCCTCGGACCCGTCTCCCGGGCCGGCCATGCAGCCCTCGACGGGCGGGATGCCGTGGTGGACGGCGCGGACGCGCTCGGGCGCCGCGCCGAGCAGCTCGACCACCTCCTCCCGCACGAATGCCGAGGGGGTGTGCACCCACGCCCCCTCTCGGATGGCTCGGCGCACCAGCGGCGGGAAGGTCTGCGTGTAGTCGTCGCACATCTCCGGGAACCGCACCGTGGTGAGGTCGTGCACGGTCACCACCCTGGCCGCTCGCCGTGCCGGGGGGACGATGAAGTTCGTGCCGTGGACCACGTCGACCCTACCGGTGAACCACTCGATCGGCGGCAGCGACGTCCGCCGCCAGGCCCGGTGGACCGGTCGGGCGGGCATGGGCCGCTCGACCACCGCCACCCCCCGGGGCAGGTGCTCGACGATCCGCCCCCGTCGCCGCCAGCTCACGGCGAAGGCCCTCACGCGCACGTCGTCGACCGCGGCCAGGGCCAGGAGGGCGCCCGTGCAGAAGGCGCCGACACCCGCTGTCGCACCGAGCAAAGGCGTGGCATCGAAGGCCACGTCCAGGCCTGGCGACCCCGTCGCGCCCGAGCTTCGCATCAGAGGAGCCTCCCACAAGCCGCCGGCCGGGGGTTTAGCCTGACGGGCATGATCGCTGCCCTAGCCGGAGGCGTCGGCGCGGCCCGCCTCCTGGGGGGCATGGCCCGCGTCCTCCCCGAGCGCGACATCACAGTCGTCGTCAACACCGGTGACGACACGGTGCTGCACGGGCTGCACGTGAGCCCCGATCTCGACACCGTCACCTACAGCCTGGCCGGTGCGGTCAACCCGGAGACGGGCTGGGGGCTGGCGGGCGAGACGTGGGCAGCCATGGACGCGCTCGAGCGCTACGGCGGCGCAACCTGGTTCCGCCTCGGAGACCGCGACCTGGCAACCCACCTGTACCGCACGCAGCGGCTGCGCGAGGGGGCATCGCTGTCGACCATCACCTCGGAGCTCGCCGCCAGCTGGGACGTCGGGTCCCGCCTCCTCCCCATGTCCGACGACCCGGTGCGGACTCACGTCACGCTCGCCGACGGCGTCGAGGTCGAGTTCCAGGACTACTTCGTCCGGCGACGGCACGCCGTGGAGGTGCAGGCCGTCCGCTTCGAGGGCGCCGAGTCGGCCCGCCCGGCGCCGGGCGTGATCGAAGCCATCCAGACGGCGACCACTGTCGTGGTGTGCCCGTCCAATCCCATCGTCTCGATCGGGCCCATCCTGGCCGTGCCGGGGATCGAGGAGACACTCGCCAGCCGGCGGGCCGACACGGTGGCGGTGTCGCCCATCGTGGCCGGTGCCGCCGTCAAAGGGCCCGCCGACCGGCTGCTCACCGAGCTCGGTCACGAGTCATCGGTGGTCGGCGTGGCCCGGCTCTACGCGCCCCTGGCGACGACCCTCGTCGTCGACGACGCGGACGCCGACCTCGCCGATCGGGTCGAGGCGGAGGGGGTGCGATGCGTCGTCGCCCCCGCCCTGATGAGCTCACCCGAGCTGGCCGCGGCCCTGGCCAAGGTGGTCCTGGCCGCCGGTGGCAGACGACGGCCGTGAGCCTGCAGGTACTACCGGTCGTCGGCCTTCCTGAGGTCGGCACCGGCGACGTCCTGGCCGAGCTCATCGCCGGGCGGATCGAGCTGGTCGACGGCGACGTCGTGGTCGTCACCCAGAAGATCGTGTCCAAGGCCGAAGGGCGACTCGTACCCGTCGACCCCGACGATCCCGGGTCGGTGCGGGAGCTGGTCGAGACGGAGGCCACCCGGGTCCTCCGCCGCCGGGACGACCTGATCATGACCGAGACCCGCCACGGCTTCGTGTGCGCCAACTCGGGCGTCGACCTCTCGAATGTCGAAATGGGCCAGGCCGCCCTCCTGCCCGTCGACCCGGACCGCTCGGCGCGCCGCATACGCGACGGCCTGCGAGCCCGGACGGGGGTGACCGTCGGGGTCGTCGTGTCGGACACCTTCGGGCGGACCTGGCGCCGCGGAAGTACCGACGTGGCCATCGGGGTCGCCGGCGTGGCCGCAGTGGTGGACCTCCGCGGCACCCGGGACTGGCGTGGCCGCGTCCTCGTGGGAACCGAGATCTGCGTGGGAGACGAGTTGGCGGGGGCGGCCGAGCTGGTGATGGGCAAGGCGACGGGGGTGCCGGTGGCCGTGGTGCGTGGGGTCGACTCCAGCTGGCTACGCGAGTCGTCGGTGGCCGACGAGGTGGTGCGGCCGTATCAGGAGGACCTGTTCCGCTGACGGGAGCCGCGCCCTCCCTTGGCGTGACGGCCACCCCCGCCGCCGGCAGCGTCGGCCGACGTCGCCGCCAGCACGGCGGCCGTTCCGTCCTCCAGGCTCGTCCACGGCTTCCAGCCCAGGTGGATGGCCGCCCGCCCGGGGTCGAGGGCGGAGCGATGGAGCTCTCCCGGCCTGGCGGGCGCGTGGACGGGCCGCTGCGAGCTGCCCGCCGCCCCGGCCATCGTCTCGTACAGCTGGAGCACCGACGTCTCGGTCCCCGTGCCCACGTTGATGAGAAGCCCCCCACCCCGCTGGCCTGCTCGGGCCATGGCGTCGACGACGTCGTCCACGAAGACGAAGTCCCGAGTCTGGGAGCCGTCGCCGAAGATCGTGCAGCGCTCACCGGCGACCAGGTGGCCGGCGAAGATGGCGACGACGCCGGCCTCCCCGTGTGGGTCCTGGCGAGGTCCGTAGACGTTGCCCAGGGCCAGCGCGCAGAACTCGATGTTGTGTAGCTCCCGGTAGGCCGTGAGGTAGTCGACCACGACCATCTTGCTGATCCCGTACGGGGACGTCGGGACGCGCGGAAGCGACTCTCGCGCCGGGAGGTCGGACGGACGGACGTCGCCGTAGAGCGTGCCTCCGCTGGCCGCGAAGACGATCTTCGACACACCAGCCCGCCTCGCTCCTTCGAGGACCCGCAGGCTGCCGAGGATGTTGATGTCGGCGTCGAGCACCGGGTCGTCGACCGACACCCGCACGTCGGCCTGGGCGGCGAGGTGGAACACCACTTCCGGCGGCCGCCGGGCCATGAGATCGACCAGCTGGGGCGAGCGGATGTCCAGGTGGTGGAAGGTCATGTCGTTCGTCGACCCGGAGCGGGCGTCGGCCAGGTTCGTGAGCGAGCCTGTCGACAGGTCGTCGACGACGTCCACGGCGTGACCCTCGGCGAGGAGGCGGTCGACCAGGGTCGAGCCGATGAACCCGGCACCGCCGGTGACCATGACCCTCATGCCGGCACCCGATCGCCCTCGACCCGGGCACCGGGCTCGATGACCGCGCCAGCCCCGACCACCGATAGCTCGCGCACCACGGCGTGCTCGCCCACCACGGCCTCGCCTCCGACCACCGACATGTCCACCGTCGCCCCCGCCGCCACCGACGCGCCCGGCAGCAGGACCGAGCCGACGACCGACGCGCCGCCGTCGACCCGGGCGCCGGCTCCGACGACCGAGTCGCGGACCACGGCCCCGTGGGCCACGCAGGCGCCGTCGCCGATCAGCGAGTCGGCCCGCACCTCACCATCGATCAGCGGCGCACCCAGCACCCACGCGCCGGGCGACACCTCCCGGGCGCCGGGCGATGGTGGTCCGGGGCGGGCTCCGGACAGCAGGTCCCGGTGGGCCTGGAGGTACTTGGCGGGGGTGCCGGCATCGACCCAGTAGGCGTCGGAGGCCAGGGCGAAGAGGCGCCCGGTCTCCACCATCGCCGGAAAGATCTCCCGCTCGATCGACACGCGCCGCTCCCGGTCGATGAGATCGAGCACCGACGGCTCGAGAACGTAGGTGCCGGCGTTGATCAGGTTGGTCGGAGCCCGCCCGGGCTGAGGCTTCTCGATGAAGGCCAGCACCTGACCGTCCGCATCCGTCGGCACCACGCCGAACGCAGACGGGTCATCCACAGGCGTCAGGCTGATCGAGGCCTCCGCCCCTCGCTGGCGGTGGAACCGGATCAGCGCGCTCACGTCGAGATCAGTGAGCACGTCGCCGTTCACGACCAGAAAGGTCTCGTCGATACCGCCGTGGGCCGCGGCAAAGGCAATCGCGCCGGCCGTGTCCAAAGGCGCCGGCTCGACGGCGTAGCCGAGCTGGACCCCGCTGGCCCGGTCCTCGGGAAAGGCGCTGAAGAATGCGTCGGGCCGATACCCGAGCGACAGCAGCGCCTCTTCCACACCATGGGCGGCCAGCTGGCAGAGGACGCGCTCGATCATGGTCTGCTCGACAACGGGGAGCAGCTGCTTGGGGGTCGTGTTCGTGAGCGGTCGCAGACGCGTCCCCTCGCCTCCGACCAGCACGACAGCTCTCACGAGGTGCGACCCTACCGCGGCGGTCGGGGCCTTTCCGTTGCGCGCTGGGCGGCGGCGGCGCAGGCCCGTACGGCCAGTCCGACGGCCACCACGGGCAGCACGAGCCGCCGCCACCCCGACGTGGTGCGCCACGCGAATCGCAGCAACGACCGGTGATGGGCGGCGATCATCCGGTACGGGTGCTGATCGGTCGAGACCCCCTGGACGTGCAGGACACACGCCGAGGGCTCGTAGGCGACACCCCACCCCGCGTGCCCAAGGCGCCAGCACAGATCGACATCCTCCAGGTACATGAAGTAGGAGACGTCGAACCCGCCCAGCTCCTCGAGCGCCCGTCGTCGGGCGAGGAAGCACGACCCCGACACCCAGTCGACGCCCCGTCTGCCGCCATGGTCCCAGTCCAGCATCTTGTAGCTGCGTGTGAACCGGTTCCGGGGGGCCACCAGGCCGAGGAAGCCGTGGCCGATGGCGTCCACCAGTGACGGGAACGTGCGCGCCGACGGGTACAACGTCTCGTCGGGGTTGAGCAGCCGAGGTCCGACGAGGGCCAGATCCGGGTCGGCGTCGAGGGCAGCCACCAGGGCCGCCGTCGTGCCCGGGCGCACGACGACGTCGGCGTTGCACACCAGCACGAGCTCGTGATTGCCCTGGGCCAGGCCACGGTTGGCGCCACCGCCGTAGCCGAGGTTGGCACCGGTCTCGATGAGCCTGGCCTCGGGATCGGCCGCCGCCAGGGCGTCGTCCGACCCGTCCACAGAGCCGTTGTCGACCACGATGATGTCGGCCACCCCGTCGGCCCGCAGGCTCCGCACGCATGCCACCAGCTCATCGCGGGCGTTGTAGTTCACGACGACCGCTTCGACGCGCGGTGCGACCTCCGACGATGGCCGGGCATCCGGTGCTCCAGGCGGGTCCTGGGGAGATCGCTCCGCCCGGCGCTGGCTCACCGATCCGGCCGCAGGCGGTAACGGGCGAGCGTTCGCATGGCCCCCAACCCGTCCCGCCACGTGAACTTGGTGCCTTCGCTGGAGTCCCGACCGGCATAGGAGATGGGGACCTCGTAGATGCGGTGTCCCCTGCGCAGGACCTTGGCGGTGATCTCGGGCTCGAAGCCGAATCGGTCCGACTCGATGGTGATGCCGTCGAGGACCCGGCGGTCGAACAGCTTGTAGCCCGTCTCCATGTCCGAGAGCGTGGTGGCATAGGCCAGGCTCGTCATGAGCGAGAGCAGCCGGTTGCCCAGCCAGCTGCCGAGGGGCATGCCCTTGCGCTCGCCGGTGAAGCGGCTGCCGTAGACGACGAGGGCCTTGCCCTTGAAGATGGGGTCCAGCAGCCGGGGCCAGTCGTCGGGGTCGTACTCGGCGTCCGCGTCCTGGATAACCACCAGGTCGCCCCTCGTGTAGGCGAGCGCGGTGCGGATGGAGGCTCCCTTGCCCCGGTTCGACTCATGGGTGAGCACCCGCAGCGTCGAGTCCTCGAGTGCGGCGAGGATCTTGTCGCTGCCATCGGTCGACCCGTCATCGACCACGATGACCTCGAGGTCCAGCGGCAGATCGACGGCGCGTACCCGACGAACGACTTCGGCCACCGTGTTGCGCTCGTTGAACATCGGGATCACGACCGACAGCCGGTGGTAGCGCGTCTCGTGGTCATGGACCATGGTGAGTCCCCTCGGCTTCGAAGTGCGACACCGTCCGGGCCAGCCCCTCTCGGATCGGGATGCGGGGCTCCCATCCGAGCACCGACCGGGCCAGGCTGATGTCGGGCCGCCGCTGAGTGGGATCGTCCACTGGAAGTGGCTCGTGGATGACCTCTGATGACGAGCCCGTGATCTCGATGATCATCTCGGCCAGCTCGGACACGGTGAGCTCGGTCGGGTTGCCGATGTTCATCGGGCCCACGTGGTCCGACTCGAGCAGGGCGAGTATGCCGGCCACCTCGTCGTCGACGTGGCAGAAGCTCCGGGTCTGCATGCCGTCGCCGTAGATCGTCAGCGGCTTGCCCTGCACGGCCTGGACGAGGAAGTTCGACACCACCCGACCATCGGACGGTCTCATCCTGGGGCCGTAGGTGTTGAAAATGCGGACGATGCGCACGTCGACACCATGGGCGCGGTGGTAGGCCATGGTGATGGCCTCGGCGAACCGCTTGGCCTCGTCGTAGACGCCCCGGGGTCCGATCGGGTTGACGTGGCCCCAGTAGTCCTCGGTCTGGGGATGGACCTCGGGGTCACCGTAGACCTCGCTCGTCGAGGCGAGGAGGAATCGGGCGTCCTTGGCCTTGGCCAGCCCCAGGCAGTTGTGGGTGCCCAGGCTGCCGACCTTGAGGGTCTGGATGGGCAGCTCGAGGTAGTCACGGGGCGAGGCGGGGCTGGCGAAGTGGAGCACGGCGTCCACCGGGCCCTTGACCGACACCGGCCTGCTCACGTCGTGGTGGACGAAGCTGAAGTCGTCCCGGCCGGTCAGGTGCTCGACATTGACGATCGACCCGGTGACGCAGTTGTCGATGCAGATCACCTCGTGGCCGCGCTCCAGCAGCCGATCGCACAGGTGGGAGCCGAGGAAACCGGCCCCGCCGGTGACGACGACCCGGGCCGGCCGCCCGCGGGCCCGATCCGTCATGGGCGCCCGATCCCCTGGTAGGTGAAGCCGGCCCGACGCAGCGCCGCCGAGTCCAGCAGGTTGCGGGCGTCGACGACCGATGGCCGCGCCATGAGGTCACGCACCTTGCGGAAATCCACCCAGCGGAACTCGTCCCACTCGGTCAGGACCGCCAGCACCTCGGCGCCCTCGCACGCCGCATACGGGTCGTCGCAGACGTCGATGCGACCGGGCGGACCGAGGGGATCGTGCACGGTCGGGTCGTAGGCCCGGACGCGCGCCCCCTGGTCGGCCAGACGGTCGATGACGTGGAGGGCCGGCGAGTCCCGCCGGTCGTCGGTACGGGCCTTGAACGTGAGCCCCCAGGCCGCGACGGTCACGCCGGCGACCGATCCACCCGCCTGAGCCACCACCTTGGCCACGACCCGGGCGTGCTGTTCCTCGTTGACGTCGATGACACCGCGGAGCAGCCCGAAGTCGTAGCCGGCGTCCTCTCCGATGCGCACCAGTGCCCGGGTGTCCTTGGGAAAGCAGCTACCGCCGAAGCCCGGTCCGGGACGCAGGAACTCGAAGCCGATGCGCCGGTCGTAGCCCATGCCCAGGACCACCTCGCGTACGTCGGCTCCCACGGCCTCGCAGAGGTTGGCCACCGCGTTGATGAAGCTGACCTTGGTGGCGAGAAAGGCGTTCGACGCGTACTTGATCGTCTCCGCCGATGAGGGATCGGTCACGATCAGAGGCGCCTGCATCGACTTGTACAGCGACGCCACCCGGATGGCGGCGGCCTGGTCGTCGCTCCCGATGACGATCCGGTCGGGGTGGAAGCAGTCGTGGACGGCCGAGCCCTCGCGCAGGAACTCCGGGTTCGACACCACCGAGACATCGCTTCGCCCGAGGGCCTGCTCGACGACTCGTGTCGAGCCGACCGGCACGGTCGACTTGTTGACGACCACGGCGTCGGGGACCAGCCCAGGACCGATCTCGGCGGCCGCGGCCTCGATGTAGGCCATGTCGGCGGAGCCGTCGTCCCGTTGGGGCGTCGGCACACAGAGGAACACGAACTCCCGGTCGGCGGCAGCCCCCGACCCCACTACGAACGACAGCCGCCCGCCGTCGAGACCCTCCCGCACCAGCTCATCGAGGCCGTCCTCGACGATCGGGATCTCACCCCGGCAGAGGCGCTCGATCTTGTCCGGGACGACGTCGGCGCACGTCACCTCGTGGCCGAGATGGGCGAGGAAGGCGCCCGTCGTGAGACCCACATAGCCCGTGCCGACGATGGTGATCGAGCTCATGCGGTGAGCTCCTTGACGAGCCGATGGAGCGGCTCCTGCCACTCCGGCAGCAGAGGGAGGCCGGACAGGCGGAGGGCCGCGTTGTCCAGCACCGAGTTGGCCGGCCGGGGCGCCGGCCGCGGAGGCCGGAGGGCGTCGGTCGTCACCGCCTCGACGCGGTCGGGATCGAAGCCGGCCGCGGCCATGATCGCCCGGGCGAAGCCGAACCACGTGGTGGGTCCCTGGTTGGTCACGTGGAACACGCCCGGTCGGCGGCTCAGGGCGAGCGAGCGCACGACCTGAGCGAGGTCCGAGGTGAAGGTCGGGCAGCCGAGCTGGTCGTCAACGAAGCGCAACGGGACTCCCTCGCTGGCCAACCGAAGGACGGTGTGCACGACGTTGGTCCCGTGGCGGCCGCAGACCCACGAGGTGCGAACCACGGCGTGTCCCGGGTCGAGCTCGGCCTCGCCCGCGAGCTTGGATCGACCGTAGACCGAAAGGGGGTTGGCTTCGTCCCATTCGGTGTACGGCCTCGGGGCCCGACCATCGAACACGTAGTCGGTGGAGAGGTAGCAGAGGTGGGCGCCCACGAGCCTGGCGCCCTCGGCCATGTGCCGGGTACCCAGGGCGTTCACGGCCATGGCCCGGTCGGGGTCGCCTTCACAGGCGTCCACGGCGGTCCAGGCGGCGGCGTGGACCACGACCTCGGGGCGGAACGATCCCAGCGCCTGGAGCACGGCATCTCGGTCGGTCACGTCGAGCCGGGCGCGGTCGGCGGCCACCACCTCGTGTGCCTTCCCGCCGCCGTTGGCGGCGAACGCGGCCACGAGATCCCGGCCCAGCTGGCCCCCGGCCCCGGTGAGCAGCACCCGGGTCACCGCGCCCACGCCGTCTCCTCCACCGGAGCCCGGTCGCGCAGCGGCTCCCACCAGGCCCTGTTGGCCTCGTACCAGGCAACGGTGTCCGCCATGCCCCGATCGAACGAGGTCAGCGGCTCCCAGCCCAGCTGGGTCCGGATCTTCGAGGAGTCGAGCAGGTAGCGGCGGTCGTGGCCGGGACGATCGGGCACGATCGTCTTCAGCGAGGAGGGCCGGCCGAGGGCGGCCAGGATGTGGTCGGCCACCTCCTCGATGCTGGCCTCCCGGCCCGACCCGACGTGGTAGGTCTCGCCCACCTCGCCCCGCTCCAATACGGCGTCGATGGCACGGCAGTGGTCGTCGACGTGGAGCCACTCCCGCCGGTTGAGGGTCGAGGCGTACAGCGGGAGAGGGCTGCCATCGATGGCGTTGGTCACGAACAGAGGGATGAGCTTCTCCGGAAACTGGTACGGACCGTAGTTGTTGCAGCAGTTCGTGATGGTGACCGCCAGCCCGAATGTCTCCGCGTAGGCGCGCACGGCGTGATCCGCGGCTGCCTTCGACGCGTTGTACGGGGTTCGGGGCCGGTAGGGCGACTCCTCGGTGAAGCGCTCAGAGCTGTCGAGGGCCAGGTCACCATAGACCTCACACGTCGACACGTGGTGGAAGCGTGCCAGGCCGGCCCGCCGGGACGCTTCGAGCAGGGCCTGGGTGCCGAGCACGTTGGTGCGGAAGAACCTGCCGGGGTCGACCACGGCCAGGCTGTTGTGCGACTCGGCGGCGAAATTGACGACGAGCTCGATGCCATGCTCGGCGAGCACCTGCTCGACCCGCTCCTGATCGCAGATGTCTCCGTGGACGAAAGAGATGCGCTCCTCCAGGTCGGCCAAGCTGGCCCGATTCCCGGCGTAGGTCAGGGCGTCGTACACCACCACGCGCTCGTCGGGATGGCTCGCCACGCGGTGACGAACGAAGTTGGATCCGATGAACCCGGCGCCGCCGGTGATCAGCATGGCCATCGGACGGAACACTACGGCGCTCGCCCCCGGTTGGCCTGTTGCGCCGGGGGCCGGGACTGATCGACCCGAGTCGGGTCAGCAGGCCCGGGGATCCCAGGGCGGCAGCACCGGCGGGGCGGGGGCCGGTGCCGCGGCCGGGGCGGGGGCGGCCGCCGCCGCTGTCGGGGTGATGCCCGCGAACG
Organism: Acidimicrobiales bacterium; assembly: GCA_036491125.1. Taxonomy (NCBI): domain Bacteria; kingdom Bacillati; phylum Actinomycetota; class Acidimicrobiia; order Acidimicrobiales; species Acidimicrobiales bacterium. The sequence goes on from DASXCO010000039.1 coordinate 33,844, forward strand.
AGGCCCCGGTGATCAGGGAAACGTCGGCGCCCTTGAGAGCCGGGTCCTGCTGGATGCTGGCCCCACCACCGACCCGTCCCTGGAGGAGCTGGGCTGCCTGCTGCTTGCCCGGGGCGTAGAGCACCTCCGACGTCGCCATGCGTGTGCCGGCGTCGTTCCCGGTACCTGCGATCACGAAGCCGGCCGAGCGGAGCTGACTCGACGCTTGGGCCGCCTGCCCGGCGGTGCCCGAGCCGTTCAGGACCTGCACCTTCACGTCGGCGGGGGCCACCGGAGGCGCCGCGGGAGCGCTCGGGGCGGGGGGCTGGCCCTTGCCGAGGAACTGATTGACCGTCTGCATGCCCCCCGGCTGTTGCAGGCGCAGCACGTCGGCGCCGCCGACAACTGCGGGAGTGGTGGGGAGCGTGTAGGTGACCAGGTTGTTGGCGTTGAGCGAACGGAATCGCGTGACGAGTCCCAGGATGTCGCTCGTCGACAGCTTGTTGTCGATGGTCACGTCGTGGACGGCCGAGCTGATCAGCGAGTTGGCGGTGATCGGGTTGCGGATCCCGGCCGAGATCGCCTTGGCCGTGAGGATGCGGATGAAGGTGTGTTGGCGGCGGATGCGGCTGAGGTCGCCGTTACCGTCGGCGTGCCACGACCCGTCGGCGAAGTACTGGTAGTCGCGGCTGCGGGCCAGCGACAGGGCGGCCGCCCCGTCGAGGTGCTGGCATCCCGTCTTGGTGATGTTGAGACCGGAGAAGGCGTCCTTGGCCGGGTCGGGGAAGTTCACGTCGATCCCGCCCACCGCGTTGACCAGGCCCTGGAAGCCGTCGAAGTTCATCGACACGAAATGCTGGATCGGGATCCCGAGGTCGCTCTGGATGGTCTGGATGAGCTCTTGGGGACCGTTGCCGAAGCTCGAGTTGATCCGGTCCGAGCGATTGGTGCCGGCGATGGGCACGTACAGGTCCCGGGGGATGGACAGCACCGATGCCTGCTTGGCATTGGGGTCGATGTGGAGGATCATGGTGACGTCGCTGCGCTGGCCTCCAGCGGCGGCTGAGCTGCCGAAAGCGCTTATGGCGTTGGGGTCGGTGAGGTTCGCCCTGGAGTCGGAGCCCACGATCAGGATGTTGTCGATCCCGTTGCCTGCGGACGTCAGCCCGGGGATGTTGACCGAGCTGATCTCCCCCAGGCGGAGCTTGACGTAGAGATACCCGAGCCCGGTCGCGAGCACGATGAAGGCCACCGCGAGGTTGCCGCCGATAAGCAAGCGTCGAGGCCACCGGCGGGGACGAACGTAGCGAGGCCGGGTGGCCGGGCGCTCGGGAGCGATCGTGTCGCCTCGAGTGGCCACAGCGAAAATTAGGCTACCAGCGGCCAGACCGGACACCGGAGCGCCCCCCTCGAGAGCAAGCCGGCGCTGGCGATGTCGCTGGTTCGAGCTGGTCAGGCGACGGGTAGCCCCAGGCTCCGTCCGATCACCAGGCGCTGCACCTCGCTCGTGCCCTCGCCGATCTCGAGGATCTTGGCGTCGCGGTAGTAGCGGGCCACGGGCGACTCGTCGAGAAAGCCGGCCCCTCCGAATATCTGGGTGGCCTCCCTCGTGGCCGCGACCGCTGCCTCGGTGGCGTACAGCTTGGCCATGGCGGCCGCCTCCTTGACCGGGCGTCCGTGGTCCTTGAGCCAGGCTGCCTTGTAGGTGAGTGTGCGGGCGCACTCCACCGCCACGGCCATGTCGGCGATCTTGAAGGCGATGGCCTGATGGCGTCCGATGGGACCGCCGAACGACTGGCGGCTGCGGGCGTGGGCGAGCGACTGCTCGAGGCAGGCCTGGGCCAGGCCCACGGCCAGGGCGGCGATGGCGATGCGCCCGCCATCGAGAATGGCGAGGAACTGGGCCAGGCCCTTGCCCTGCCCCCCGAGTAGGTGGTCCGTCGGCACCCGGCAGCCGTCCAGGACCAGGCCGTGGGTATCGGAGGCGTGCCAGCCCATTTTCCGGTAGGGCGGCTCGACGACGAGCCCCGGCGTCCCCGCGGGCACGACGATGGCGCTGATCGACCGGGGCGCTGCCCCCTCGGGCGGGCCTCCCGGGCCGGCGCTGTCTTCGGGCCGGCCTCCCGGGCCGGCGCTGTCTTCGGGCCGGCCTCCCGGGCCGGCTACAGCCTCGGTGAGGGCCGTGACGGTGATCAGCGACGTGATCGGCGTGCCGGAGTTGGTGATGAAGGCCTTGGCCCCGTCGATGACCCACTCCCCGCTCGATGTGTCGAAACGGCCCCTGGTGCGGGTGGCGCCGGCGTCGCTGCCGGCGTCGGGCTCGGTCAGCCCGAAGGCGGCCAGTGCCTCGCCGGCGCACAGCGGCGGCAGCCACCTACCGCGCTGGTCATCCGTCCCGAAGGCGAAGATCGGGTTGGCCCCCAGGCCGACCCCGGCGGAGAGCGTGATCGCCATCGACGAGTCGACCCGGCCGAGCTCCTCCACGGCTAAGCAGAAGGTGGTGAAGTCGGCCCCCGATCCCCCGTACTCCGGTGGGAAGGGCAGACCGAACAGGCCGAGCTCCCCCATGGCCAGCACCGTGTCGACCGGAAAGTGGTGGGTGCGATCCCACTCCTCGGCGTGGGGGGCGATCTCGTCCTCGGCGAAGTCCCGCACGACCTTGCGGAACGCCTCCTGCTCCTCCGAGAGCTCGAAGTTCATCGCTCTATCTTGCCGGCGGCTGCGCCGTCCCGGGTGGGGCCCCATCCCCGCCCTCCCCTGTTCTCGATTGCCCAGGGCGGCGGGGACCCCCGGCCCCGCCGCCGAGCGTGGCGCGTAGGTGAACCACGTCGCCGGCTGTGATCGTGCGCAGGCAGACACCGACGTCCACCAGCAGATGCCCCTCTTCGGTGACGTCTGCCACCGTGCCGGTGAGGGTCTCGTGGGCCAGCTCGACGCGCACGCTCCGGCCGACGCTGGTGCACCGGCGCCGGTACTCGGCGGCCTGGCCCAGCTGCCCGGCACGATCGCCCAGGGACCGGTACCGGTCCTCGAGCCTCGTCAGGAAGGCCACGAGCAGCCGGGTCCGGTCCACTTCGTGGCCGACCAGGTGATCGAGGGCGACCGCCTCCCTGGCCAGCTCGGTGTCCTGCATCAGAGGCCCCCAGTTGACGTTCAGCCCCATCCCGACGACCACGGCCCGGGCCCGGGAACCCTCGAGGTGGGTCTCCGCCAGGATGCCCCCCAGCTTGCGGAGCCCGACGACGAGGTCGTTGGGCCACTTGAGACCGACCTCGACGCCGGCCTCCGCCTGGCAGGCGTCGGCGGCCGCGAGCGCCACGATCGAGGTGAGCAGGTGCAGGCGCTCGAGCGGCAGCTCCGGTCGCAGCAGCACCGAGACGAGCAGCGAGGAGCCCGGCGGGGCGACCCAGGCCCGACCGAGCCGACCCCGTCCCGAGTCCTGGTGGTCCGCCACCACGACCGTCCCCTCGGGAGCATCGGCGCGGGCCTCCTCGAGGAGATGGCGGTTGGTCGAGTCGGTCGAGGGTAACCATCGGACATCGCCGAAGCGGGTGGGGGCCAGCTGCGCTCTGGCGCCACCGTCGAGCATCGAACTAACCATAGGTTGATGGTGTCGAAAGGTGTCCCGTGCTCACCAAGGTCCTGATCGCCAACCGGGGAGAGATCGCCGTCCGAGTCATCCGCACCTGTCGTGAGGTGGGGATCGCCACGGTCGCGGTGTACTCGGAGCTCGACAGGGACGCGCTGCACGTGCGGCTGGCCGACGAGGCCCACGCCCTGGGCGGGAAGACCGCCGCCGAGAGCTACCTGAACACCGAGGTCATTCTCGAGGCCGTGGCCACCAGCGGGGCCGACGGGGTTCATCCGGGCTACGGCTTCTTCTCGGAGAACGCCGACTTCGCCCGGGCCATCCAGGGCCAGGGCGTGACCTTCATCGGACCCCCGCCCGAGGCCATCGCGATCATGGGCGACAAGATCAGCGCCCGGCGGGCCGCCGAGCAGGCCGGGGTGGCGGGGGTTCCCGGTCGGTCCAATCCCGTCACCGACCTCGACGAGATCGTGGCCTTCGGCGACGAGGTGGGCTGGCCGGTGGCGATCAAGGCGGCCTTCGGTGGCGGCGGGCGGGGCATGAAGGTCGTCGAGGGCGCCGAGGACGCCCGGGATGCCATGGAGTCCGCGCAGCGGGAGGCCCAGGCCTACTTCGGACGACCGGAGATCTACCTGGAGCGGTACCTGAGCTGGCCCCGTCACGTGGAGATGCAGATCATCGCCGACGCCGGGGGTGAGACGGTGTGGCTCGGCGAGCGGGACTGCTCCTGCCAACGCCGCCATCAGAAGCTGATCGAGGAGAGCCCGGCGCCCGACTTCCCCGACTTCATCCGCCAGGAGATGGGCGAGGCTGCGGTCAAGGTGGCACTCGCCTGCGGCTACGTGAACGCCGGCACGGTCGAGTTCCTGTACCAGGACCGGGAGTTCTACTTCCTCGAGATGAACACCCGCCTCCAGGTCGAGCATCCCGTCACCGAGATGGTGACCGGCGTCGACCTCGTCGCCCTCCAGCTCCAGGTGGCCGCCGGCGAGCCGCTCGGGTTCACTCAGCAGCAGGTGCAGCGTCGCGGCCACGCCATCGAGTGCCGCATCAACGCCGAGGACCCCGCCCAGGGGCGCTTCCTCCCCTCGCCGGGCACGATCACCCGGCTGCACACGGCCGACGGACCGGGCGTCCGGACCGACGCCGGCTATGCCGACGGCGACACCGTGAGCCAGTACTACGACAACCTCGTCGCCAAGGTCATCACGTGGGGTCCCGATCGCGGCGCGGCGCGGCGGCGGATGATCCGGGCCCTCGAGGAGACCGAGATCGACGGCGTGGCGACGAACATCTCCGCCCATCTGGCGATCCTCACCCACCCCGACTTCGCCGCGTCCCGCCACTCGACCCGCTGGGTCGAGGAGAGCCTCGACCTCTCCCATGTGCAGGCGGCGCCCCGGCCCGCCCCTCCCGAGGCGGCCCCCGTCGGCCCGGCTGCCGGCGACACTTCGCCCGACGCGGCCGTGGCTGCGACCGCGGCGACGGGCCCGGTCCCCGCCCAAGACGGGGAAGACCGGGTGCTGCGGGAGGTGGAGGCCGAGGTGAACGGCCGTCGGTACCAGGTGAAGCTGTGGGTGCCGGAGCTCGCCGGGGCCCCGTCGAGCGCGTCCCCGGCCGTCGGGGCCGCGACCCGGGCCACGCGGGCCGCACCGGCGCGCAAGCCGCCAGCCGGGGCGACCGGTGGAGCGGGGACCGGGACGATCACCGTGCCGATGCAGGGGACGATCGTCAAGGTCCTTGTGAAGGAGGGCGACGAGGTCGACGTCGGGCAGGCGGTGACGGTGCTCGAGGCCATGAAGATGGAGAACAACATCAACGCTGACCGGGCGGGAACGGTGACCGAGATAAGGGTGGCCGCCGGCGACGCCGTCGGCCCCGGCGACGTGATCGCCGTGATCGAATAGGCGATCGAGCGAAAGGGGGCCGCCATGCCGGCCAGGGGGGAGCACGCAATCTCGGATCGAAAGGGCGTCGTGGAGCACGAGCTGGACGCCCACCTCACGGGCCTCGTCGAGCTCAGCCACACCATCCACGGGCATCCCGAGCTGGCCTTCGAGGAGGAGCGGGCGGCGGGCTGGGTCGGCGACTCGCTGGCCGCCGGCGGCTTCGACGTCGAGCGGGGCTCGTGTGACCTGCCGACGGCGCTGATCGCCACCGCCGGGAGCGGGCCCATGGTCCTGGCCCTGTGCGCCGAGTACGACGCCCTTCCCGGCATCGGCCACGCCTGCGGGCACAACGTGATCGCCGCCTCGGCCGTCGGGGCCGGCGTGGCGCTGGCGCCCATCGCTGACGACCTCGGTATCACGGTCAAGGTGATCGGCACGCCGGCCGAGGAGGGGGGCGGGGGCAAGATCTACATGCTCGAGCGGGGCGCCTTCGCCGGCGTCGACGCGGCGATGATGGTCCACCCCGGCCCGGCCGAGCTGATCCAGATGCCGTGCCTGGCCGTGTCGCACTTCGACGTCCACTACACGGGGCGGGAAGCCCACGCCTCGGCCTTCCCCGAGGCGGGCATCAACGCCGCTGACGCCCTGACCGTGGCCCAGGTGTCCATCGGGCTGCTGCGCCAGCAGTTCCACCTCCACGACCAGGTGCACGGCATCGTGACCAAGGGTGGAGACGCTCCCAACGTCATCCCTGCCCACACGTCGGCCAAGTACTACGTGCGCGCCGCGACCCTCGAGGCCCTGGCGTCGCTCGAGCCCAAGGTGCGACGCTGCTTCGAGGCCGGCGCCCTGGCCACTGGGACCGAGGTCGAGTTCGACCAGCAGAGCCCCCGATACTCCGAGTTCGTGCCCCACACCGGCATGCAGGCCCGGTACCGCTCCAACGCCGAGGCCCTCGGGCGCACGTTCCCCGAGGTGCCCAAGCAGGTGATGATGGCCTCGACCGACATGGCCAACGTGTCGCTGGCGGTGCCGTCCATCCACCCGATGCTCGACATCGACTCGCTGCCGGCGGTGAACCACCAGCCCGAGTTCGCCGCCGCCGCCATCACGCCCACCGCCGATCGGGCGCTGCGCGACGGGGCGTTGGCGATGGCCTGGACCATCGTGGACCTGGCCACGGACGACTCGCTACGAGCCGAGCTCGCCAGCTCGGCGGGCTGACCGGCTAGGGGCTACTCGGCCGCCTCGGCCAGGGCCTCGGCCAGGGCGGGATGCACCAGGAGGCTCTCGGTGATGTCGCCGACCCGCAGGTGGGCCGTCACGGCCACGGCGATCACCGAGATCAGCTCGGCGGCCCGTTCGCCGACGATCGAGCCTCCCAGCACCACGCCAGTGGCCGGATCGGACACGATCTTCACGAACCCCCGGGCGTCGCCGTCGATCAGGGCTCGGGCGTTGGCCGCGAACGGCACCTTGGTCACCCGGATCTTCCGGCCCAGGGCGAACGCCTCGGCCTCGGCCAGACCGACGTCGGCGATCTCGGGCTCGGTGAAGATGGCGCTGGCCGCCTTGTCATAGTCCAGGTGGCGGTGCTCGCGGGTGTGGAGCCCCATGACGTGCTCGGCGACCTTGCGGCCCTGGGTCGACGCCACCGACGCCAGTGGGAGCTTCCCCGACAGGTCGCCGGCGGCGTAGATGTGGCCGACGTTCGACTGGAGGTGGTGGTTCACGGGCACATAGCCGCCCTCGTCGACCTCCACGCCAGCCGCCTCGAGCCCCAGCCCCTCGGAGTTGGGAACCGGGCCGATGGCGAGCAGGGCGTGCGAGCCTGGGACCATGCGGCCGTCGTTGCACTCGACGACGACGCCGTCGTCCTTCACGTTCACGCCTATGGCGCGCGCCCCCTTGTAGAGCACGACCCCGGTGCTGAGGAAGTCCGCCTCCAGGGCCGCCGCGACCTCGGGGTCCTTGCCGGGGAGCACCTGCTGGCGGCTCACGATGAGGCTGACCTTGCTCCCGAAGGAGCGGAACATGTGGACGAACTCGACTCCGGTCACCCCCGAGCCGATCACGACGAGGTGCTCGGGCACCTCGGGCGGCGGATAGGCCTGGCGCGTGATCATGACCCGTCTGCCGTCCACGTCGGCCCAGTCCGGCACGCGCGGGCGGCTGCCGGTCGACAGCAGCACGGCATCAGCGTCGAACTCCAGGACCTGGCCCCCGGACGTCTCGACAACCACGTCGCGGGGACCTTTGAGGGTGGCGCGGCCGCGCACCACGCGCACCTCCTGACTCGTGAGGAGATCCGTCACCGACCGTTCCAGATGGCCACTGATGAGCGCGATCCGCTCGCCCACGGCGGGAAGGTCGAGCGTGGCGCTGGCGCAGGTGAGCCCCAGGGCGTGGCCCCGCCGGGTCACGCCGATCACCCCGCCCGTCGCGATCATGGCCTTCGACGGGATGCAGTCCCACAGGTTGGCCGAGCCGCCCATGATGTCGCGCTCCACCAGGGTCACCTCCGCCCCGAGGCGGGCGGCGTGGGTGGCAGCCTGGATGCCCGCTGGGCCGCCCCCGATGATCACGAATCGCACCGGCACGACCCCACCGTACCGGTCGCAGCGCCTTTTACCGTGTGGGCTGGTAGACGCCGAACGCTTCTCGGAGCACGTCGCTGACCTCGCCCAGGGTGGCCCGGGCGCGCAGGGCCTCCTTCATGGGCACGAGCAGGTTTTGCGTGCCGTGCGCCGCGGCGGCCACGTCCGCCAGGGCCTGCTCCGCCCTGTCCTGGTCCCGCTCCTTCCGAACCCGGCGCACCCGCTCGGCCTGCTGGCGCTGGAGGGCGGGGTCGATCGGGAAGACCTCGACCAGGTCCGGCGACTCCTCGACGTGGCGGTTGACTCCGACGATGACCTTCTCGCCGTCGTCGACGGACTTGGCATAGGCGTAGGCCGCCTGCTCGATCTCGTCCTGCATGAAGCCGGCCTCGATGGCGTCCACGGCCCCGCCCATGGCGTCGATCCGATCGAGGTAGTCCCACGCCGCCGCTTCCACCGAATCGGTCAGGGACTCCACGAAATAGGACCCGCCCAGTGGGTCCACGGTGTCGGCCAGGCCCGACTCGTTGCCGATGATCTGCTGGGTCCGCAGGGCGATCCGCACGGCGCGCTCGGTCGGGAGCCCGAGGGCCTCGTCGAAGCTGTTGGTGTGCAGGCTCTGGGTGCCCCCGAGGGCCGCCGCCAGCGCCTGCACCGTGGTGCGCACGATGTTGTTCTCGGGTTGCTGGGCGGTCAGGGTCGAGCCGCCCGTCTGGGTGTGACAGCGGAGGAGAGTTGACCGCTTGTCCTTGGCGTGGAAGCGCTCGGTCATGAGCCTCGCCCACATCCGCCGGGCGGCCCGGAACTTGGCCACCTCCTCGAACAGGTTGTTGTGGGCGTTCCAGAAGAAGCTCAGACGGGGCCCGAAGTCGTCCACGTCAAGCCCCGCGGCGAGCGCCGCCTCCACGTAGGCGACCCCGTTGGCCAGGGTGAAGGCGACCTCCTGGACGGCGGTCGAACCGGCCTCACGGATGTGGTAGCCGGAGATCGAGATCGTGTTCCACGCGGGAAGGTGCTCGGCGCAGTAGGCGAAGGTGTCGGTGATGATCCGCATCGACTGGCGCGGCGGGTAGATATAGGTCCCGCGGGCCACGTACTCCTTGAGGATGTCGTTCTGGACCGTCCCGCCCAGGCGCTCGGGCGCCACGCCGGCCTCCTCGGCCACCAACTGATACAGCAGCAGGAGGATGGCCGCCGTGGCGTTGATGGTCATGGACGTGGTGACCCGATCGAGCGGCAGATCGGCGAGCAGCGCCCGCATGTCCTCGACCGAGTCGATGGCCACGCCGACCTTGCCCACCTCGCCCTCGGCCCGAGGATGGTCGGAGTCGTAGCCCATCTGGGTGGGCAGGTCGAAGGCGCACGACAAACCCGTCTGGCCGGCGCCCAGCAGGAACTTGAACCGCTCGTTGGTGGACTCGGCCGTGCCGAAGCCGGCGTACTGGCGCATGGTCCACAACCGACCGCGGTACATGTCGGCGTAGACGCCGCGGGTGTAGGGATACTGGCCCGGCTGCCCCAGCTGCCGGCCCGCATCCCACCCGTCGAGGTCCTCGGCGGTGTAGACGGGCCTGATCTCTATGCCCGAGTCGGTTCGATGCTCTGACGGCTGGGCCATAGCCCAGAGGTTAGACGGCGTTCCTGGCGGCTTCGCCGTCCCGGGCGGGGCCCCTACCCCGTCGCCGGCGCCTGGGTGGGGTGCGGCATGCAGAGCTCGTCGTACTCGGCGATGACGATCTCGCCGGCATCGGGCCCGCAGGCCGGGCAGGCAGGGTCCCGGTGCACGTTGAAGGTGCGGAAGCTCTCCTCCAGCGAGTCGTAGGCAAGCAACCGCCCGACCAGGGTGTCGCCCAGGCCGAGGATGAGCTTGATGGCCTCGAGGGCCTGGATGGAGCCGATGATCCCCGGAAGCACACCGAGCACACCCGCCTCCGCGCACGACGGGGCCAGCTCGGCCGGCGGCGGCTCGGGGATCATGCACCGGTAGCAGGGCCCGTTGTAGGGGTCGAAGACCGTCACCTGGCCCTCGAAGCGGAAGATCGACCCGTGGACGACCGGGATCCGCTTGAGCAGCGAGGCGTCGTTCACCAGGTACCTGGTGGGGAAGTTGTCCGTGCCGTCGACGATGACGTCGTAGCCGTCGATGATGTCGAGGACGTTGTCGGCGCCGAGGCGCACGTCGTAGGTCACGACGTCGACGTCGGGGTTCATGGCCGTCAGGGTCTTCTTGGCCGAGTCCACCTTGCGCTCGCCGATGCGGTCGACGTTGTGCAGGATCTGACGCTGGAGGTTGGACGAGTCGACCTCGTCCATATCGATGATCCCGATGGTCCCCACCCCGGCGGCAGCCAGGTACAGGGCCGCTGGGGAGCCGAGGCCGCCGGCGCCGAGGAGGAGGACCTTGGCATCCAGCAGCCGCTGCTGGCCGGCCTCGCCCACCTCGGGTAGCAGCAGGTGGCGCTGGTAGCGGTTGCGCTGATCAGGCGTCAGCGTCTGCGGTGTGCGCCAGTCCCGGCCCTCGTCCTTCCACCGGTTGAAGCCCCCGGTCAGGGACGCCACGTCGGTATAGCCCAGCTCGCCCAGCGTCTTCGCCGCGAACGCCGATCGGACGCCGCTCGCGCAGTACACGACCATCGGACGGTCGTGGTCGCTGACCCGGCCCTCGACCTGGGTCTCCAGGTTGCCGCGGGGGATGTGCAGAGAGCCGGGGATGGTTCCCTGCTCGTACTCCTCGGGCTCCCGGACGTCGAGGAACAGCGCGTCGTCCCGACGGCGGTCGGCCTCGGCGCCATCCACCTCGTGGATCGCCGCCTTGGCCTGGGAGAGAAGTTCTCTGAAAGTGGGCACGTCTACCACGCTCCTGCGAGCGGTTGATTCCGTACCCGTAAACCCTACCCGCGAAGTCGACATTCCCGCCCGGTAGCGTCGCCGCCGTGGAGCTGGACGAGGTCATCCGACGTCGGCATATGGTCCGCAGCTTCGAGGACCGTGCCGTCCCGCCCGAGGTCGTGGACGCCGTCCTCGCCCACGCCGTGCGGGCGCCCTCGGCCGGCTTCACCCAGGGTTGGGCCTTCGTGGTGCTGCAGGGTCCCCCCCAGACGGACGTCTTCTGGCGCACGACGACCACCCCCGACTGGCGGGCGGGCACGCGCCGGGCGGGGCTGCTGCGAGCCCCCGTCATCGTCCTGCCTCTCGCCGAGCAGCAGGCGTACCTCGACCGCTATGGCGAGCCCGACAAGCAGGGTGCCGGGCTCGACCGCGCCGAAGCGTGGCCGGTGCCCTACTGGCTGATCGACACGGCGTTCGCCACCATGCTCATGCTCCTGAGCGCCTACGACGCCGGCCTGGGGGCGGCGTTCCTCGGCATCTTCAGGGGCGAGGCCGAGCTGCTCGCCGCCTTGGGCGTACCGCCCGGCTATCGGCCCATCGGGGCGGTCGCCATGGGCTATCCGGCGCTGGACATCCCGTCCCCTTCCCTGGCCCGAGGGCGGCGGCAGGTCCCGGAGGTGGTGCACCGGGGACGATGGTGACCCCTCAACCGATGATCGCGGGGAGCACCTCTCCGATCGGGTCCGTCAGCACGGCGTCGGCCACCTCGTCGTAGGGAGTCGGCTCGGCGTTGACGATGACCAGTCGGGCACCGGCCTGACGGGCGAGGGGCGCCAGGCCGGCGGCGGGGAACACGGTGAGGCTCGAGCCCACGGCCAGCAGCAGGTCGCAGGACGCCGCCGCCCGCTCCGCCCGGGCCAGGTCCTCCGGCACCAGGCTCTGGCCGAAGCTGATCGTCGCCGACTTGAGGATGCCGCCGCAAGTGCCGACGCCGTGGGCAACCAGGCAGGCGGGATCGGACTCGCCCGCCTTCACCCGCTCGAGCACCTCGGCCATGGGGCTGCGGTCGCCGCACGACATGCAGACGGCCCAATGGATCGTCCCGTGGATCTCGACCACCCGATCGGGATCGTTGCCGGCCCGCTGATGGAGCCCGTCGATGTTCTGGGTGACGAGGGTGTCGAGCTTCCCCCGCCGCTCGAGGGCCACGATCGCCCGATGGCCCGAATTGGGCTCGGCCTCCCAGGCAGGAGAGGACAGGCGGTCCTGCCACGACCGCAGCCGAACCTCCGGGTCCTGGAGGTAGTTGTGGATGGAGGCGCGGCGCTCGGCGCCGGGGTTCTTGGTCCACACACCCTGGGGGCCGCGGAAGTCGGGAATCCCCGAGTCGGTCGAGATCCCGGCGCCAGCGAGGACGACGACGCGCCGAGCGCCGTCGATCCATCCCTTGACCGCTGTGATCTGGTCTCTGTCGTGCACGGACCCAGCATCCCACTGCGGGAAGGTTCCGCTTTCGCCTACCAGAGGACCGTGGCCACGGTCAGCGGGGCGGACAGCCCCCGCAGCGTCACGGAGCGCTCGTCCTCGACAGCGAACTGGTCACCGGCGGCTGCCAACGCCTCCCGGCTGGCGACGATCTCACCAGCGCCCGCGGTGGCGGCGATGCGCGCCGTCTCGTGCACGCCCTTGCCGCCGTAGTCAGCGCCGCGCTCGGTGGCTTCCGTCGTGTGGAGGCCGATCCGCACCTCAACGGCGAAGCCGTGCTCTCTTCGGTGCTCGGCGAGCCGCCGTTGGATGTCGCACGCCGCCTGCAGACCTCCGGCGGTGTCGTCGAAGGCGACGAAGAAGCCGTCTCCCTCGTGCTTGATCTCGGCGCCGCCGGACTGCTCGAAGACGGATCGCAGGGTGCGGTCGTGCCAGGTCAAGAGTGCGTCCCAGGCCTCGTCTCCGAGCGCCTCCACCAACCTCGTCGATCCGACGATGTCGGTGAACATGAACGTGCGGGTCGGACGGGCCCCTGGAGCATCCGCTGAGAGGCGGACCGCCACGTCGCCGGCCGCCTTCGTGGCGCCGATCCGCTCGAAGCCGGCCCGCGCCGAGTCCAGCTCCATGATCCCGTCGTCATGGCGACCGGCGGCCTCATAGGCCCGAGCCAGCTCCACCTTCGCCTGGGCCGCCTCGTAGGGAGCGTCGAGCTCGGCCCACCGCCCGACACACCGCCGGAGCTCGTGGATCGCGTCGTCGACGCGGCCCTCACCGAGAGCCACCTGCCCCAGGGCGCCGGCGGCACTGGCGGCCAGAGCAGCCGTAGCAGAGGCCTCGGCGAGGCTCGTCAGCGCCGACGCCGCGGCGCGGGCGGTGTCGAGAGCGCCGGCCGCCACAGCGATGGTCACCTGCGCCGGCAGGAGGAAGGCACGCTGCTCCCGGATGAAGCCCGACTCGTCGGCGAGTGCATTGGAGACGGCCTGCAGCGCCGCCGCCGGCTGGCCCTGATCCAGGCGAAGAAGGGCGAGCCCGGGCTGGGGATCGAAGCCCAGCTCTGACGCTCGGCGGAAGGCCGTCGTCGCCCCCGCCGCATCGCCGCGCCGGCGGCGGATCTCGCCTATCTCGTGGAAAGCCCACGCGGCGAAGCGCGGTCCGGACGCCATGAGCTCGTCGGCAGCCTCGACGGCGTCTCGTTCCGCCTCGTCCAGCGCGCCGCGCAGCCGCCGCACCTCGGCCCGGTGGAAACGGCACAGCCCCGGAAAGCCGCTCACGGACTCGCGGTCGCACCAGCGCGACGCGGTGTCCGTCCACTCGCCTGCACGTCCCCAATCACCCAGGTTGCGGCAGGCGAAGATGGTCGAGCAGTAGATGGTGCCGGCCGTCATGAGCGTCAGCGACCCGCTCGCCGCCAGGGCGTTGGCCTCGTCGATGAGTGCCATGCCCTCGTCCAGCCGGCCCTCGACGATGAGCGCGTGGCCCTGGTCCAGAAGCCCCAGGCCCTCCAGATCGGGAACACCCAGGCGACGTCCGTGCTCCGCCACCCGCACGGCGAGATCACGGCTCGCCTCGAGGTTGCCGCTGTCGGACATCGTCCGGCCCATCATCCACTCCAGGAGGCCGTACTCGGCGCAGTCGGTATCGTCCCCGAGCAACGTCGAGGCGCGGCCGAGCCAGCCGCTGGCTACGGCGCTCCCGGCCCGCTGGTAGTGCTCGCGACAGAGGGCGAGCGCCAGACGCGCCGCTCCCCGGTTGTCGCCTACAGCGGCGTACGCCGACTCGGCCCGTTCCAACAGATCCAGCAGAGCGTCGAAGTGACGGGACCACCGCGCCGAATCGGCGAGCCGTTCGAGATCCTCCGCCTCGAGCGGCGAGGACCGATTGGCGACCGACAGCTGCGCGTACGCATCGGCCCACCGGTGGTCGGCGTACGCCTTCCGCCCCGCGGCCAGATCGTCGGTCACATCTCCCTCCCGGCGATCAGTATTGCATTCGGGCGACCGATGCCACGAGCTCAGCTGGTCATGGCGTCCCACTCACCACGGCGCTTGCCCAGCGGTAGTCCGCCTTGCCCGCCGCCGAGCGGCGGACCTCGTCCACCAGGTAGAGGGCCCGGGGAGCCTTGTACCCCGCCAGGTGAGCCCGGCAGTGCGTTCGCAGGTCCTCCAGGGCGGGCGCACCCTCGGCGGTCGCCTGGACGATGCACACGACACGCTGGCCCCACTCGGCGTCATCGGCCCCGACGACGATCGCGTCGGTCACAAGAGGGTGCGCCTTGATGACGGCCTCGACCTCCTCCGGGTAGACCTTCTCGCCGCCGGTGTTGATGCACATCGACCCCCGCCCGAGCAGGCGGATGGTGCCGTCCGCCTCCACCGTGGCCATGTCGCCGGGGAGCGACCAACGGACACCGTCGATCTCGACGAAGGTCCGGGCCGTCCTGGACGGGTCCTTGTGGTAGCCGATCGGCCCCCGGCCCCGTGTCGCCAGCCGTCCGATCTCCCCCGACCCGGGCGGCACGGGACGCAGATCGTCGTCGACGACCATGGTGACGTCGCGCGCCGCGAAGCTGAGCGACGACGTGGGCGTTCCCTTGATGGCGACGGCGGTCGCTTGCACCGGCGCCTCCGAGGAGCCCACGGCCTCGCTGATGGCCAGGACGCTCGGCAGGGCGGCAAGGAGCCGGTCCTTGATGGCGGCGGTGAGGATGCTGCCACCCGAACCGAGCAGTCGCAGCGAAGACGTGTCGAACGCGCCGGGGCAGGCCTCGAGCGCGTCCACCAGGGGGCGTCCGCTCGTGTCCCCGACGATCGTGAGCATGACGACGCGCTCGGTCTCGACCAGCTCGAGCACACGGCCCATGTCCATGCTCCGTAGGGTGTAGAGCACGAGCTTGCCCCCGCCCAGCAGGGTGCTGAGGGCCGTCCACTGGCCACTGGCGTGGATCAGCGGACCGAGGGACAGGGCGACGAACTCGTCCGGACCGGCATCCCCGGGGGGGAGAAAGGGCGCGATCCGATGCGACCGGTTGACCAGCGCCGCCTGGCCGATCTCCTCTGGGCGCTCGATGGCCGGGCCGCCCGGGTTCCCGCTACCGAGGGTGGCGAAGAGAATGTCCTCCTGGCGCCAGACCACGCCCTTGGGGAGCCCGGTGGTCCCGCCCGTGTACAGGACGTAGTGATCGTCCGCCGACCGCGGGCCGAAGCTCCTGACCATCGACCCGGAGGCCAGCACCTCCTCGTACGACAAGACGTCGAGGTCGCCGGGGCCGCCGCCGTCGTCGACATCGATGAGCCATCGCAGAGCACGGGGACGGCTCGCGATGGTCGCCACCCGGGGAGCGAGCTCGTGGTGGTGGACGAGAGCGACGAGATCGGCATCGGAGATTAAGTGGGCGAGCTCGTCACCGACGTACCGGTAGTTGACGTTCACCGGAACGGCCCGCAGCTTGAAGCAGGCCAGCATGGTCTCGATGAACTCGGCGCCGTTGTAGAGATACAGCCCGACATGGTCGCCCGCCCGCACCCCGAGGCCCGCCAGCCCGTTCGCGAGCTTGGTGCTGCGCTTGTCGAGCAGGGCGTAGGTGAGCCGGCGACCTCCGGCCACGAGCGCCTCACGGTGGCCGACCGTGTCGGCCACGCGCTCGAACAGATCGGCCAGGTTGAACTCCATCGGCGTCGACCTTCCCTGGCCAGCGGGAGCCGCTCCCTGCCGGCGAGCAGCCCGACCGGCCGGGTGCGAAGCTAGTGGCCGCATTGTGGCAGGGAGGAGCGAGCGGGGCCATGTCGACCAGTGAGACCACGGCGATGCTGGTGCGGGCTGACGGCCTCGTGCCCAAAGAGCGGTACGTCTCGCGGGAGTTCCTCGATCTGGAGATGGATCGGCTGTGGCCCCGGGTGTGGCAGGTGGCCTGCCGGGAGGAAGAGCTACCCGAGGCGGGCGACTATCTCGAGTACACGATCGGTGATCAGTCGATCCTCGTCGTCCGCTCGGAGCCGGACACGATCAAGGCCTACTTCAACACCTGCCTGCACCGGGGCACCAGGCTGGCCGAGGGCCGGGGCAATTTCGCCGACGGCCAGATTCGCTGCCGGTACCACGCCTGGCGCTATGCCCTCGATGGTGAGCTGACCGAGATCGTCGACCGCCACGAGTTCACCGACGTCCCGTCGGACCTCCGCCTGCACGAGGTGCGCGCCGAGCGCTGGGGCGGTTTCGTGTTCGTGAACATGGACCGTGAGGCGGAGCCGCTCATGGACTTCCTCGATCCGATCCCCAAGCTGCTCGGACCCTTTCACCTCGACCAGATGCGCTTCGCCACCTATCGCACCACGATCCTGCCCGCCAACTGGAAGGTGGTCGTCGACGCATTCAACGAGGGCTACCACGTGCAGGGCACGCACCCCCAGATCCTGGCGTGGACCGACGACGTGAACATGGAGTACGTCCAGTTCGACACCCATGCCCACTACGGCCGGCTGGCGCACGCCCGTCGTGAGCTTCGCCCCAGCCCCCGTCTGGGCCTCAGCGACGACGAGATCGACGAGGGTGAGATCCTCTCCTCGCTCGTCTCCGGGCTCGGCGGGCTGTTCTACCGTGAGGAGCGGGACATCGTCGACGAGCTGCGGGCGGCTCCGCTCCCCTCGGGCACGTCGCTGCTCGAGGCCTACCAGCAGCGGCGGATGGACCTGCTGCGATCGCGCGGCCTCGACGTCTCGGGCCTCGAGCTGGACCAGATGACGAGCGCCGATGACGTGTACTGGTTCCCCAACATGGTTGGTCCGACATACCCGGGGACGGCCATCCTGTTCCGCATCCGTCCCAACGGGCTCGATCCCGACTCTGCCATCAAGGACCTATGGACCCTGCAGTGGCCGAGTCCAGACCAGCCCTGGCAGATGCCCGAGCGGAAGTTCTACCCGGAGTGGACGGCGAAGGACTGGGGCCAGATCACCAACCAGGATTTCGCCAACATGGCCCACATCCAGACCGGTATGAAGTCCCGGGCCTGCCAGGGGCTTCGGCTCAACCCTCGCCAGGAGAGCAACCTCCTCCACATGCATCGCGTGATCGACCGCTACCTGACCGCGTGACATCCCGGTCGAGGTCGGGGGTGCGTGGCGACCAAGCTCGGCACGCGATTCGTGGCCGTCAGGTCCTCGCTGGTGCTGCCCACGCCGGGCGCGTCCACTGGAAGCGCGTTCTCGTCGCCGCGCTCATCGTCTTCGGGATCTCGGCGGTGGCCGAGACGGCGAGCGACGCCTTGGTCGCCGACAGCGCGGCGGCCGTGGCCGTCCCGATCGGGGTCTGCGCGTTCGCCATCGATCTCTTCGGCGAGGTCTTCTTCACCGGTCTGCTCGAGCGCATGGTGGGCCAGGCCAGGTACGGCGCACCCGAGCAAGGGGTCCTGACGGTGCTGCGCACGCTTCCCTACCGCCGGTTGATCGTGGCCGACGTCCTGGTGACCGGCCTCGTCGCGCTCGGCTACCTCGCCCTGGTCGTGCCTGGAGTGCTGCTCTTCACACTGCTCTGCCTGGCGGCGCCGATCGTCAACATCGAGGGGCAGTCGGCACTCGGGGCCATGCGGCGGTCGGCGCAGCTCGCGCGCGGCCGCTTCGGGTTGACGTTGATCCTGGTCGTCGTGCCGTTCTCGATCGCCGACTGGATCGGTACAACGGTGCAGGACGTCGTCCACGGGGAGCCCCTGTGGCTCGACCTCGTGGTGCGACTGGTCGTGACGATCGTCATCGCGATCGGCACCGGCCTGGTGCAGGTCGAGCTCGCCTACCGGCTCATCGAGGCCGACGCCGAGGACAAGCGGCCGGCGACAAGCTGAACGAGGCTCGCGAGACCTCGGCACGCTGCGCCGAGCCCCCGTACAATTCAGGTCGGGCAGCGCGGATCGCCTTCAGTGATCGGCCCACAAGAACGGGGGGATGACATGGACGAGGCACGGGTCCAGGAGCTCATGGGCCAGATGGTCGGCTACATGACCGGAGGAGCCGTGTGCTTCGCGGTGTGGGTCGGCGACGAGCTCGGTCTCTACCGGGCGATGGCAGGAGCCGGCTCGATGCGCGCTGACGAGGTGGCGGCCGAGACGGGGTGCAATCCCCGTCTGGTGCGCGAGTGGCTCGATTCCCAGGCGGCAGCCGGGCTGGTCGGCTACGACGCCGCCGGCGACTCCTACGAGCTGAGCGAGGAGGCGGCCCTGGCCCTGGCCGACGAGAACGCCCCGTTCTTCGTGGCCCGGGGCATGAACGCTCTCGGGTCGTTCTTCATGGACATCGAGAAGGTCAAGGGGGCGTTTCGCGGCGACGGCGGGCTGAGCTGGGGGGACCACCACCCGTGTCTGTTCTCCGGTACCGAGTGGTTCTTCCGGACCGGCTACCGCGCCTACCTGCCTTCGGTCTGGATCCCCGCCCTCGATGGCGTCGAGTCCAAGCTGCACTCCGGAGCCAAGGTGGCCGACGTGGGGTGCGGGCACGGCGCACCCGTCGTGGTGATGGCGGATGCCTATCCCGAGTCCCGGTTCTGGGGCTTCGATCTCCACCCGCCGTCGATCGAGACTGCCCGCGCGCGGGCCTCCGAAGCGGGCGTGAGCGATCGGACCATCTTCGAGGTTGCCTCGGCGAAGGGCTACGACGGTACCTTCGACCTGATCTGCTTCTTCGACTGTCTCCACGACATGGGCGACCCGGTGGGCATCGCCCGGTACGCGCGCGAGCACCTCGAGCCGGACGGGACCGTGCTCTTGGTCGAGCCGTTCGCCCTCGACGGCCGAGCGACGAACTTGGCCGAGAACCCGATGGCGGCGCTGCTCTACACGGCGTCGGCGTCGATCTGCACGCCGAATTCTCTCTCTCAAGAGGTGGGGCTGGGACTGGGTGCCCAGGCGGGCGAGGCCAGGATGCGCGAGGTCTTCGAGGAGGCCGGCTTCAACAAGTTCGGTCGGGCGGCGGAGACGCCGCTCAACCTCATCCTCGAAGCCCGCGCCTGAGCGCAAGGAGCGGCGAATGCAGCCAGGATTCGATCACGTGACCATCGTGGTGACCGATCTTGACGAGGCGAAGCGGTTCTTCGAGCTGCTCGGCTTCGAGATGACCCACAACGTCGTCGTGAGCGGAGAGGCCATGTCGAAGTACATGGGCATCGCCGACTGGGAGGCCGACCACGTGACCCTCGCTCTCGCCGACGCCGAGACCCACCAGGAGGTGCAGCTCCTTCGATTCCACAACCCCCCGGTGGATGTCGACGGCGAGACCGGCAACCTGGCCCGGACAGGCTTCAACCACGTGTGCTTTCGCGTCGACGACATCGACGCCATGATCGAGCGGCTGCAGTCCGGCGGGATCGGCATCAAGAACCAGCTCATGACGTTCCACGACCGGAAGCTCGTCTTCCTGCGCGGTCCCGGTGGTGTGACGATCGAGCTGGCGCAGTGGCTCGCACAGCCTGCGGCGCCAGACTCCTCAAGCCAGTAGCCGCTCGCGCACCTCGGGCCGCAGGGGTGGCGGACGGGTGGTGAGGACCGTGCCACCCGGGTGCACGAAGGCCAGCTCGTCGCCGGGGTGGCCCTCGATGCGCCAGCCCCCCTCGTGGATGAGGCGGTGGTGGTGGCCGCACAGCATGACCAGGTTGGCCGGGTCGGTCGGACCACCGTCGGCCCAGTGAAGGAGGTGGTGGGCGTGCAGCCAGCGGGCTCGGGCACAGCCGGGGAAGCGACAGCCCCGGTCCCGGCGCCGGAGCTGGCGGGCCAGCCAGCGCGGCACCTGACGGCGCTGGCGCCCGAGACCGAGGGCCTCGCCCGATTCACCCTCGGCCACCAGCTGCCAGCGGGCGTCACAGGCCAGACGCCGTGCCGTCTCGGTGGCGACCTGGGGGCCGCCTTCGATCTCGGCCAGGCCCTCGCCGCCGGCCAGGACTGCGGGATCGGCGTGGATCACC
>DASXCO010000040.1 GCA_036491125.1 Acidimicrobiales bacterium
GGGGATCACGCGCATCGCGAACATCACGGGCCTCGACCGCATCGGGATCCCCATCGTCCAGGCGATGCGGCCGAACGCCCCCACTCTGGCCAGCTCGTCCGGCAAGGGCTTTACCTTGGCCGCGGCGACCGTGTCGGCCGCGATGGAAGGTATCGAGCTGTACTTCGCCGAGCAGTTCCCTAAGCGCGGGGAGGGCCCGGAGCACGGGATGACCGTGCGGGCCACGCACCGGGAGCTGGCGGCGGCGGGCCTGGTCTGTGACAGTGAGCTGCTACCGATGTCCCGCTGTTCGCTGTTCAGTCCCGACGAGGCCGAGGACTGGACGATCGGCTTCGACCTCATGACCCAGGGCCCGATGGCAGTGCCGTTCGACCTGGTGACCATGATTGCGGGCTATCAGCGGGACCACGGCCGCCTGTCGTACCAGGTTGGATCCAACGGGCTGGCGTCGGGAAACGTCTTTCTCGAAGCGGTGTGCTCGGGGCTGGCGGAGGTGATCGAGCGCGACGCCGTCACCTGCACCACGCTGCGGTTCGGCGGGCGCGTGGAGCTTGCCCCGGCGGTCGATCTCGGGGGAGTCTCCTATCCGCCGGTGCGTTCGCTGGTGGAGCGCCTGGAGCGCTGCGGACTCTCTCTCGTCCTCTTCGACTGCACGATCGACACCATGGTGCCGTGCTATGAGGCGTTGATCTTCGACGACCTGATCCCCGACACCGGCACCTTCCGCGGGTACGGAGCCCACCTCGATCCCGAGGTCGCCATGGTGAGGGCGCTGACAGAGGCGGTGCAGAGCCGCGGCGTCTACATTGCCGGCTCGCGCGACGACTTGATGAGCCTCGAACACCGGCGCATGCGCCGCCCCAATACGGCCCGCCCCACACTCCTCGAGCCGCATACGACCGCCCGCTCGCGGCCATCCTCGGCCGCGGACACCTTCGAGGCAGACTGCGTCACGTTGCTCGAGCGCCTGGCCGGGGTCGGACTCGAGCACGCGATCGTCGTCGAGCTGACGCCGCCCGATTTCGATGTGTCGGTCGTGCGTGTAGTGGTCCCAGGCCTCGAGGGCTACAACTCCTTCGCCTACTACTCCCGAGGGCTCCGGGGCGGGCGCGCGGCCGCCACGGCAGCGGCGGAACGCTCGGACACGAGGGAGGTGACCGGGTGAGCGACGGAGCCGCACCGAGCAAGGTCGTGGTGTTCCTGGGACCTACCGTGGCCGCGGTCGAAGCGCGATCGATCCTGGCTGAGGCGGACTACCGACCGCCCGTGGCCCAGGGGGACATCTTCTCGATGCTCGGTGCCGACGCGCCCGATGCGATCGGGATCGTAGACGGTCTCTTCTACCAGGACCTCCCCGTGTGGCACAAGGAGATCCTCCACGCCCTGGCGGCAGGTGTGGCCGTGTTCGGCGCCTCGAGCATGGGGGCGCTGCGGGCCGCCGAGTGCGCCCCGTTCGGCATGGTGGGGGTAGGCGCCATCTTCGAGGCCTACGCCAGTGGTGAGCTGGTCGACGACGACGAGGTCGCGGTCGCGCACGGCGGTCCGCAGTCCGGTTGGCGGCCACACACAGAGCCGATGGTCAACCTACGAGCGACGATGGAGCTCGCAACGCGCGAACGGCGGATCCCGCCGGTGCTTTCGGGACGCTTCCTGAGTTTTGCCAAGCAGGTGTGGTTCCCGGAGCGGACGCGCCAGCTCCTCTTTGAGAGGGCCGATGCCTGGGCAGAAGCCGAGGAGGATGAGGCTGCGGTCCGCCACGCCCTGCAGGCCGCCTATGTGGACCAGAAGCGGCTCGACGCCGTGAAGCTGCTCGAGGTCCTCCGGGACCGTCCGGTGGCTGCGTCGACCGAACCGAGGACGGCTCCTTGGATCGAAGTCTCGCGGTGCCACGTCTTTGACGCCTTTGTAGAGCGTGACCGCAAGGTCGAATGCTCGGACATCACGCTGCGCCTCGAGGAGATCGCCCGCTATGTCGCTCTCCACGATCCGGAGTATCCGCGTGTCTATGACCGGGTGCTCGACCGGATGCTTGTGGACGAGCTCGCCGGCGCCTGGGGTGTCGACCCGACACCCGACCAGGTGGCTGAAGAGCTGCGCAGGATCCGGGCGACGCTGAAGATTTCGGACGATGCCGCTCTGGCCGGGTGGTTGGCCGACAACCACGTGGACGAAGCCTGGCTTCAGGCACACGCCGAGCGAGAAGCGCGTGCACGGAGGCTACGAGACTGGGCGCGGATCCGAGCGGGCAAGCGCTTGCTGGTCCGTCCCGTGTTGGACGAGCTGCGGCTGGAGAACCGTTACGCGGCGGCGGCCGAGGAGGCTGCCGAGCACCAGAGAGTACGGCAGACGGCAGGCGGCGATGTCGGACCGCTCCCCGAGGAAGGGGTCGGATCGGCCGCTCCGGCGGTTGATGCAACCGACCTGGTCCGCGACCAGATCCGCTCCGGCGGCTGGCGGCCTGATGTGCCCGCCGATCGCTTCGCGGACGAGGCCGGGTTCGCCGGCATGGCCGACCTGCTCGACGAGCTCGTTGCCGCCCGCACCGTGAGGAGGCGCGCCCGGAGCCACTTGGCAACTCTCGATTCCATCTTCGGGGAGGACCCGCGATGAACTAGATCCCGGACCCGAAGGTTTCATGACCATCACGACGGACAACCACACCAATAAGGAGACAAGATGAGTACAGAGGGAGCAACAGCATTGTTCGAGCGGATGAGCTCGGACGAGGGGTTCAGGACCCAGCTGGAAGGTGCGGCGACCCCGGACGACAAGCGCCGGATCGTGACCGAAGCTGGCTACGACCTGACCCGCGACGACCTGTCCACCATGCGCAGGCTGGCCGGCGCCAGCGACCTCTCCGACGAGGATCTGGAGAAGGTGGCGGGCGGCGTCAGTGTTACGCAGGCGGGCGTAGCAGCGGGTGCTGCAGGTGCCTTGGCGGCAGTTCTCCTATGAGCGGTCGAGCAGGATGCTGGCACCTGACCGCTACCCAGCAGAGCCGTTAGGAGCACGGTCAGCAAGCAGCACGAGCGGACAAGCTGCAACCGCGCGTTACCAGCGGGTGTGTCCGCACGAGGAGCTCCCGCGCCCGCTGGAGGTGTCGAAACCCAGAAGGAGAAGCGCCGGGTCGTTCCGCCCGTGGACCAAGACTGCTAGTGCGGCCGCGGTAGGTAGAACCTGAAGCCGATGCACGACATGTCAGCGCGCCCACCATCCGGATGCTGGCTGGCACCAGCGAGCTCTCCGATGAGGATCTGGAGAAGGTCGCAGGCGGCGCGTGTGCGGAGACGTGGATTGTCGTCGGCGGTGGCACCGTTATTGGCTCTGCAGCTGTAGCAGCAATCGCGTGACCGCTACCCAGCAGACCGCGGGAGTGAGGAGACAACATGAGTGCCGAGGGAGCAACGGCGTTCTTCGAGCGGATGAATTCGGACGAGCAGTTCCGGAACCAACTGGAAGCGGCCGAGACCCCGGAGGAGAAGCGTCGGATCGTGACCGACGCGGGCTACGACGTGGACACCGACGACCTGCCCACCATCCGGAGGCTGACCGGAATGAGCGAGCTGTCCGACAAGGATGTGGAAAAGGTGGCGGGCGGTTTGTCCATTACTCCGGGCGGTGCGCCCGGTCTGTACGATCCGAAATGGGCTGACCTCATCACGTGGTTGGGATCATGACTTCAAGTCGATGGGAGTCCGACCATGACTGCTGCAGCAGTCGTCTGACCTCTGCTACTGCGGCGGAGGCAGCGACCACCTGAAGCCAGTGGACGACATGTCAGCGACGTCGGACATTCCACCCCCGGTGGTCGTGCTCGCGCCGGCTCGATCGTGCTCGTCGGTGTTCGTGGCGATGCTCGGCCGCCATCCGGAGTTGTACGGCTTCCCTGAGCTGAAGTTGTTCGCACACGACACCGTCGGAGACGTGCTCGATGCACCTCCGAGGCTTCCTTCGTTCCAAAAGCTCTTACTCCCTCAGCACCCTGCTCCCGGCCTCCGCCGGGCGGTCGCCCAGGTGGTGTTCGGCGGCCAAGACGCAGATGCGCTGGCGGGTGCCGAACAGTGGCTCACCGAACGCCGGCACTGGCCCACCAGAGACGTTCTCGCCGTGCTGTTGGGCCAGGTGGCGCCGCTCGCGGGAGTGGAGAAGTCCCCGGAGACCAGCTTCGACGAGGCCGGACCCGGCCGGGCGCTGAAGTGGTACCCCTCCACTCGCTTCATCCATTTGGTCCGCCATCCGGTGACGTTCCAATGGTCGATGCAGAAGACGCTGCTGCTGTTCGACCATCCCGACGTGTGCGCGACAGCATGGCTGTCGTCGCATCGCCGAATCGAGGCCTTCTGCGCAACACTCCCGCCGGGTCAGGCCATGTTGGTGAGAGCGGAGGACGCACTGTCGGCTCTCGACTCCTGCTTGGGCGCGATAGCCCGGTTCCTCGGCGTGAGTGGTGAGGTGGCGGCGCTGGATCAGATGCGTCACCCGGAGGGTTCTGAGTACTCCGTCGGCGGCAGGGGACAGCTGGATGGCTATTGGGACCCGGGGTTCCTGGCGAGCCCTGAGCTGCGTCCACCGGTCGTGCCCGCCAGCCTCCGAGCACCGCCCGAGTGGGATATCCCGGAGTCGCTGAACGAAGAGATGGTCGAGCTCGCTGTGTCGTTCGGGTATACCGACGACCCGATCCGACATCAGTGATTTGGGCGCGTGCTCGGAGCCGAACTTTCCCCCTATGAGAGCTGACGAAGGGCGAGCTCGGCGAAGCGGCCCCCGGTCGCCATCAGCTCGTCGTAGTTGCCCTGCTCCACGATTGTGCCCTGGTCCAGCACCATGATCGTATCGGCCTCGCGGATGGTCGAGAGCCGGTGGGCGATCACCACCCGCGCCGCCCGCAGCCTGGCGATGGCCTCCGCCACCTGCGCCTGGGTGCGGTTGTCGAGTGCGCTGGTGGCCTCGTCCAAGAGGAGAATCTTCGGTTTGGCGACCACCGCCCTGGCGAGGAGCAGTCGTTGGCGTTGGCCGCCCGAGAAGGTGGAAGCTCCCTCGGATATGAACGTGTTCATCTGCATCGGCATGTCGCGGATATCGTCGGCGATCCCTGCGACCTCGGCCGCCTCCCAGGCATCGTCCATGGTGAGCTCACGGTTGCCCACGATGTTGGTGAACACGTCGCCTGGCAGCAGGCGCACGCTCTGGGTGGCCACGCCGATCTGACGACGCACCGCTACCAGGTCGAGCGAGTCGAGGTCCTTGCCGTCGTATCGGACGGTCCCCACTTCGGGCATCTCGAGGCCGAGCAGTAGGCGCATGACGGAGGACTTGCCAGACCCCGAGGGACCCACCAGGGCGACGAAGGCGCCGGGGTCCACCTGAAACGACACGTCGTCGAGCACGGCGGGCCCGTCGGCGGTGTAGCGGAAGCCGAGGTGGCTCACCTCGATCGCCCCGGACAGCGGCCCCGGATCCTCACCGCCCTCGGTCACCTCCGCTGGGGTCTCGAGCACCGGGCGCGCGCTGTCGTACAGCGGTCGGGCCTGGGCGAAGAACACCGCGACCCCGGTCAGCCCGGCGAGAGCCGCCAAGGACTGGCCGAAGGCGGTGTTGAAGGCGATGAAGGTGGCGGAGGACACGGTGTTCGTTGGGAGGGTGGCCACCGCCAGGAACAGTGCCGCCGTCCCCACCGCCGTCGTCGCAGCCGTGAACGCGGTGACGGCGGCGAAGCCCCGCTGGGAGGCGACAAAGGCCTCCTTCAAGGCGCCGAAGCTGGTGGCCCACTGAGCGAAAGCCCGCCGTTCGGCGTTGGCCACCCGCAGCTTGCCCACCCCGTCCACGAACTGCATGGCCAGCCCGAAGGAGTGTTGGTTGGCCTCGGTCTGCGCGGCGAGGTGGGAAGACTGGGTGCGGGTGTACAGGAAGATGCCCACAGTCCCGGCCACTATGACGAGCAATGCGAACAGCCCGAGGCGGGGCTGGAGGTAGAAGGCGAGGCCAAGGTTGAAGATCCCGATAGGCACTGCCAGCATGCTCGTCGTCACCACGGCGGTGGCGAGGGCCTGGATCTGATCGACGGCCATCACCCGCCTGGCGAGGGATCCAGAGGAGTAGCGACGGAAGAACGAGAGGGGCAGGTCGACCACGCGGTCGCAGAGGGCGGATTGCAGATCCTTGGTGACGTGGCCGCTGATGCGGGCGAGCGCTTGACGCTGAATCACCGAGAAGCCAAAGCTGCCAACGGCAAAGACGATGAGCAATATCGTGAGGCCGAACAGCACCCCTGACTCCTGTCCCGGCACGACGGTGGAGAAGATGTACTTCGTGACGAGGGGGGTGATCAGCGACAGCACCCCGACCGCCAATCCCAGCAGAGCGAGCCGCCAGAGGTCCGAACCCATCGAGCGCCGGAGGAATCCCAGGATCCCTCGCCCACTCACCTCGTGGCGAGGAAGGGACCGGTAGAGCATCGCCGCCTCGTCGCTCACACGCTCGGCAACGGAGGCGTCAACCCGGCGCGTGGTGCCGTCGGCGGGGTCCACCAGGTCCATCGACCCCGCCCGACGGGGAAGCAGGGCAACAGGCTTTCCGTCTTCCAGGGTGCCGTAGAGGGCGCCGACGTCCTGGCGCCACCAGCGACCCTCCAGCGCCACCCTCCGCCAACGGAGTCCTGAGCTCCGTGCAATGGCGTCGACCCGGTCGAACCCCGCGACGTCGCCCAGGTGCTCAGGCGATCGAATCTCGACCCCCGTGGAGGCTGCCACCATGGACAGAGCCCGGACAGTCGGATCGTCGGTGTCGGGCTCGACCAGCCGGTCTCCGGACGGCTCGAGCACCCGGCTCAGCTGGGTGTAGATCCGGGTGTCGAGGCGCATCTGCTCTTGGTCCCGCCCGGCAAGAGCCTCACCAGCGGCGGCCTGGGCGCGTCCCATGCGGACCTGCAGTCGACTCAGGGCAGCACGGCAGAACAGCTGGAGGCCCCGCCAGCCTTCAGGTCGAGCGAGGGTCTGGGCACCGGACTCCGCCACGATCGAGCTCGCCCGGTCGGCTCGGATCCACGCGGATGCTGGAAGGGGCACCGCGGCCCCGTCGTGCTGTCCACCATCCGCAAATCCGGTGTCGCCGAACAGCCGCAAAGCCTCCAGATCAGCCCCGGCATCGATCCATACGCTTCGGCGCACGGGCCAGGCCACCTGCCCCTCGGACATCTCGGCTCGTTCACCGGTGACGAGACCAACGCCTTCCGCGGGGCTCGGGTCCCCCACCGCCTGGGCCAGGCGCTCCACCCAGGACTCGATGGCGTGAAGCACTTCGCGGTCGGCCAGCCTCGGGGGTACCGGGCCGTCCGTCTCGGCCGGCAGAGCCACGGGGCTCACGATCGTCTTGGCGACGAGGCTGACGAGGAGCAGCTGCACCTCGCTGCCGAGTGGAGCGGGTAGGGCCCAGTCTCCCTCCTCGAGATAGGCGACCGGTATGCGCCTGCTACCTTCACCGAGAAGTGCGAAGACCTGCACCCGCCCGGACTCGACTCGCCAGGCACGACTGGGGTCGTCCATCCATAGCGGGGCATTAGCCAGGAGAGGGCGCTGGGCGTTCTCCACCGTGGTGCCGTCTTGGTCCGTCACTGTCCGACCAGAGCGGAGTACTGCCCGCCCCTTGCGACGAGGTCTTCGTGACGGCCTCGCTCGACCGGCTGACCATGGTCGAGGACCACGATCTCGTCGGAGTCCCTGATGGTGGACAGCCGGTGAGCCACGATCAGACAGCTGCATCCTCGCGCCCGGAGGCGTTGGTCGATCTCGGCTTCGACAAGGGCATCAAGCGCCGCAGTGGCCTCGTCCAGGATCAAGATCGCCGGATCGGTGGCGAGCGCCCGGGCGATCTCGAGGCGCTGGCGCTGGCCGCCTGACCAGTCCGCTCCACCCTCCAGGATGGGTCGTGCGTACCCCCCAGGTCGACGCATGATGTCGTCATGGATGGCTGCGTCCGAAGCGGCCCGCACGATGGCTTCCTCGGTGATGGTCGGGTCCCACAAGGTGACGTTGTCGGCGACGGAGCCTTCGAAGAGGTTGATGTCCTGGTCGACGAGCGACAGCGTTGCAGCCAGCTCCGCACGAGGCAGTGCGCGCCGGTCGGTCCCGTCGACCTCGATGGACCCCGACCACGGTCGGGCCAGGCCGGCCGCCAGGCGGGCCACGGTGGACTTGCCGCTGGCGGTGGCCCCGACCAGCGCCACCCGCTGCCCCGGTTCGACCCGGAGCGACAAGCCCTCGATGAGGGGCGGCTCGAGCGGGCTGTAGCCGAAGGTGATGTCTCGTAGCTCGAGGGCTCCCGAGAGCGCGAGGGGGCGGTGGGAGGTGCCCCCAGCGCGCGATCGACCGTCGCCGGACCGACCGTCGCCGGACCGACCGTCGCCGGACCGACCGTCGCCGGACCGACCGTCGCCGGACCGACCGTCTCCCGACGAGGAGACTGCCAGCTCGAGGTCCGGATCAACGGGGTGATCGAGGACGTCGTCCAGCGTCACGAGGTTCGCTGCCGCCGTGCGGAGGGTCTGTCCGAAGCCCACCAGCTGTCCGAGGGGTCCCATGAATCCCGCTACCAGCACCTGGAATGCGGTCAGGGTGCCGAGCGAAAGGTGGCCGCCGATGACCTGCCAGGCGCCGACACCGATCACGGCTGCCGTGCTGATCGACGTGAGCATGATGGGCGCCGCCGCGGTCGTCGACGTGGCCAGTGACAGGTCCTGCTGGGCATTGACCAGCTTGGCCTGTTGGCCCGCCCAGCGGGAGAAGAACGAGGTCTCCTCGCTGGTGGACTTGAGGGCTTCGATGTTCGCGAGTCCGCCCACCATCGTGGCCAGCGCCGTCCCCTGGGCGGACACGATGCGGTCGCTGGCGTCACGCTGGCTCCTGCGGCCCCACGTTGCCACCAGTATGTTCCCGCCGGCCAGGAACAGCGTGATCAACGTGAGCTGCCAGTCGTAGATGAGCATGAGGACGACGTAGAAGAGCGCCGTGACCGAGCTGAGGAGCGTGGCCGACAGCTGACTCGACAACAGAGTGGCGACCTGGTCGTTCAGCTGGATGCGGTTCACGACGTGGCCGGCGTAGCGCTGGGTGAAGAACGACACCGGAAGGCGCAGCGTGTGAGCAAAGAAGCTCGTCGACATCGAGACCGACAACTTCGTCGAGAGCCGGAGCAGCACCAGCTGTTGCAGCCAGGTGAATGCGATCTGGACGATGGCGGCAAGGCCCACGGCCGCCACCAAAACCCACAGCCAGCTGGTGTCGCCGGCCCCCAGGTACTGATCGACGAAGATCCGCACCGACGCCGGCACGAGCAATCCCGGCACCAGGAGACCAATCCCGGCGAGCAGGCAGAGGACGAGCGCCGGGTGTGCCCCGACGAGGCGGTCGATCAGGCCCCTGGTCGCAGACGGCGGCGCGCCGTCGCGCACGAAGTCATCCCCTGGACTGAGCACCAGGGCCACGCCCGTGAAGGAGGCGTCAAACTCGTCCCACGTGACGATCCTCGACCCGACGGCCGGGTCCTGGAGGCTCACCCCCGCCTTCGAGGTGCCCTTGATGACCACGAAATGGTTGAAGTTCCAAAACACGATCACGGGGAGCTGGAGCTCGTCGAGGTCCGCCGGGTCCAGGCGCATCCCCTTGGCCTCCATGCCGTAGCCGCGGGCGGCGCGCAGGACGTTGGCCGCTCGAGAGCCGTCGCGCGACACCCCGCAGGCCGTCCTGAGGTCCTCGAGAGGAACCCATTTGCCGTAATAGGCCAGGACGATGCCGAGCGCCGCCGCCCCGCATTCGAGTGCCTCCATCTGCAAGATGGAGGGCGTCTTCACCTGCCGGCGCCGAACTGCCCGAGGAATCATCTCCGTGGCTGTTGAGCTCATCAACGCCTCAGATCACGTTGCTGATGGGATGATGCGAGCCCACGATGAACTTCGGGTCGGCCGGCAACCCTGGCGGAAGCCTGCCCGGCGGGCCCTGTCCCCTGCCCCACGCGATCCCGCTCGGGGTGGACGCTGGCGTCATGCTGACAATGACCTCCTTGGTGGGACCCAGGGACTTGAGCACGTCGACCAGCGAGGAGTTGTTGGTGAGGGACTGCACACTCTCGGGGTCCACCGGGTATTGACTTACCGCCGCCACCTTTCCCTTGGCGTAGCCGTAGGCGCCGCCCAATCCGGCGATGTCCACCTGGACCTCAGTTCCTCGGGAAAGCCCGTTCGCGGTCTGATCGGACACATAGCTGTAGACCACGAGGGGCCGGTCTGTGGGCTGGACCAGGCCAAGGACCTGGCCGGCGCCCTCAAAGGTCCCCGAGAGGGGATACGAGGTGACTACCACCCCGGTCAGCGGCGAGGACACCGGGTAGCTCGGCGGAGGCCCTGGAGTTCCCTGAGCCACCGGTGGGGTCACCGTTGCGAGAACCTGGCCCTCCGACACTTGGGCCCCCACGGTCAGGGCCGGGGAAGCTGTCACGGTTCCTGCTATCGGCGTGCTTGCCGGGTGGAGTCCTCCGACGGGAAGGTAGATACCCGCGCCTGACAGCGTGGTCGGAACGGTGGCGATCACGGCCCAGGCCACCGCCGCGGCGACCACGAGCAGGAGGGCGACGAGCGCCACCCACTGCAGGGGCAGTGCCGCCCGGACCACCCGGTCGAGCTGTTCGGGCGACGAGACGCGCTCGAGGGCCTTTCGCCGGAAAAGGGCCGTGCTCACAACGACCTGGCGGACACGAACATGCCCTCTCGCAACGTGATCCCCCCCTTTTTCGGAGCCTCGCCACTCCGCACCAGTAACGATAGCGAGCCTTCGGCCTCCGCGCCGAGGGTACCTGTAGGAGCAAGTCGCAGTCGGCGGTCAGCCCCGAAAGGAGTAGACCCGGGTGGCAGTCACAAGGACGGCTGCCCAGCGTTCCTCTCGCATCACTCGGTCCCAGGTGTCCCAGTCGTCGTGGGGTCCACCGAAGGACGTGTAGATCTCACCACGCAGCAGTCTGAGGCGCTCCTCGTCCACTCCGGGGTGCGGGTCGTCGGGCCCGATCAGCTGGGCCACGCCTTCGACTGTGATCCATCGCCACCCCGCTCGCACGACGACCGCAATCGTGGGGTCGGCGCGCAGAAGGTCGAGCTTGCGACTCCCACCTGCGGACACGAACGCCACCACGCGGGTGTCCTCGAGAGGATGGGGCACAACGCCGGCATTTACCACGGTGGCCTGGGGGGTGTGATCGGCGCGGCAGGTTACGACGACGCTGAGGCCGTGGTCGAGGGCGACGAGCCTTTCGAACGGCGTGAGGTCGATCATTGTCCGTCTCCTTACGGCGGCCGGGGACGACGCTGCCTCTGACCGGAAAGCATGCCAACTCCTACGCCACTCAATGTCGTCGCCGGTTGTCCGGGCTAATGGTCAGGGTGGCAGGCCTGACGGCGCGAGCACTTCGGCTGGCGCAGAACTGCACATAGCAGCTGGACGGGGGTGGGCTCGAGCACGGATTTCAAGAGGTTCCACACCGCCTGTGCTCGGTTTAGTGGACATCGGCACGGGCATTTGAGTATTGTTGTCTTGTCGCAGTCTATGGCGGCCTTACGAAAGGGGGGGGCTGTGGCGGATAACGCTCGCGTGGAGCTCGTACGCAATCTCGGGGCGGTGTACAACGACGCCTGGGAGAACGAGGCGCTCATGAACCGGTTGGTCTCAGAGCCTCGCACGGTCCTGGCCGAGCATGGCATAGAACTGCCAGCGACGGTCACGGTTGAGGCCAAGGTCGTGGCGGATATAGGGGATGCAGAGCTCTCGCTCGATGAGTGGGACCGCATGGTCGACAGGGGGTCGGTCGTGCTCAAGACGACGGCGTCACGACCCGACGGTGCAACCACCACTGAGCTCTCCGAGGAGCAGCTGGAGGGAGTCGCCGGCGGAGGGGGGGACCTAAGCAGCTGCTGGTTCCTCTGCGGCCTGTAGACGTGGTTGAGAACGCTCGTGTAGATCTCGTGCGCAACCTAGGGGCGGTCTTCAACGACGTCTGGGAGGACGAGGCGATCAGGGGTCGGTTGATCGCAGAGCCCCGCACCGTCCTGGCCGAGCACGGGATCGAGCTGCCGGCAACGGTCAAGGTAGAGGCCGAGCTCGTTGACGCTGTGCCCGATGCTCAGCGGAGGACGCTCGATGACTTCGTGGCCGCGTGGGACCGCATGGTCGAGAAGGGATCTGTCGAGGTCAAGGTGACGGCGTCTCGACCCGCCGGTGTTACGACCACAGAGCTCTCTGATCAGCAGCTTGAGGGAGTTGCCGGCGGAAATATAAACCCCGTCGGCATCTTCGGGGCGATGTTTTGCTTCATTGTTCCATGATCCGCCCGCTGGTCAGCGAGGTACGACAGGCTCCCGTGGACGAGAAGAGCAGGATTTGACGAGCGTTAGCTGCTCCCTGTTCGGGTGCCGTCGTATTTGACGAGCTGACCCGGCCGATGCGAAAGACCCGCCCAGTAGATGGTTGTGGATCCTCACGGCGCGCTCAGGCTACGCGCTGATCTGCAACTGGGACGGGTCGAGCCCGGGCGAGTAGAGCTCGCCGGAGAGGGCCGGACTGTCGTCGTGCAGGGCGACGCGGCCTCGGCGGTTCTACCCCTGCTGGACGGCAGCCGCACCCTGGAGCAGGTCGCCATGGAGCTCTCCGGGCAACTGTCGTTGACCGAGGTGGTGGCGGTCGTCGGCGACCTCGAGCGTCGGCGCTACGTCGTGGACGAGCCCCTGGATGGCGACCGGCAGGTGGCGGCCTTCTGGGAGCCGATGGGGTTGGGCGCAGCCGAGGCGGCCGACCGCCTGTCCCGGACCACGGTCGAGGTCGTGGCCGTGGGCGCCGTCGACGTCCAGCCATTGGTCGATGCCCTGGAGGAGCTGGGGGTACGAGTCGTGGCGAGCGATCAGGCTTCGGTGGTCTGCGTGTTGGCCGAGGACTACCTCTGCGATGAGCTCGACGGGATCAACAAGGCCATGCTCGGTGCTGGCAGGCCGTGGCTGCTGGCCCGCCCGCTCGGCGTCGAGCTGTGGCTCGGCCCGCTGCTGGAGCCCGGCGCCACGGGCTGCTGGGCCTGTCTGGCCCGAGCCCTGTCGGCTGGGGATCCCGCTGCCAGCCGTCCACCATTGTCGCTCGGCAAGTCGCCCGGTGCCCAGCGGGCACTGGCTGGGCTGGTGGCAACCAAGGTGGCCGAGGTCATGGTCGGCGGCACGATCGAGGCCCTGAGAGGCCGGCTCGTGACCATTGACTCGGCGACGCTTTGCTCCGAGACGCACCTCCTCGTGCGCTACCCCGACTGCCCGGCCTGCGGGGTGGCCACCCCGAGGCCGGCCCAGGGGCCGCTGGTGCTGCAGCCGACGCCCAAGGCGACCCGCGAGGGAGGGGGTCATCGGGCCCGGTCGCTCGCCGAGACTCTGGCCAGCCTCGAGCAGCAGGTGAGTCGCCGCCTGGGCGTGGTTCGCGACCTCAAACCCGCCGTCGGCCCCGAGGACGCGGCCCTCCACGTGTGGACGGCCGGTTTGCGCTTCCCC
>DASXCO010000041.1 GCA_036491125.1 Acidimicrobiales bacterium
GGTCGGCGGCGCCGTTCTTCTTCCCGTTGTCGGCGTACCTTCAGGTGAAGGCCATCTCCGACCCGGCCGACGACTGGCAGAACCGGTTGGTCGCGGCCTACGGGCGCGACATCCACTCGCTTCATCGGAGCCTCGGTGCGAACGCCGCCCAGGCTCAGCTCGTCGGCATCGACGTGCCGCAGTCACAGGCCGAGTGGATCACGCCCGGGGTCGAGTACAACAAGATCGGCTACTGGCGGGTCTACGGGACGCGGATTCGCTACACCGTCGACGGCCGGGCTCAGTCGTTCGCGGTGGTGTCGCTCATCTCGTGGCGAGGCGAGTGGTACGTGGTGCATCTGAGCTCCATCTCCTGATCGGGCGCCGGTACGACCCCCAGCCCCGACAAGGCGGCGGGGACCGATGACGAGTGTCTAGGAGCTTCGGACGCCCCGTAGGCCCGCCCAGGCCAGCTCGGCGATGCGGTGCGCGAGCTCGTCGGGATCGATGTCGATCTCCTCGCCGGCACCCCGATCGGCTCCTGTCGCCCCGTCGCCGTCGTCGCGCGCCGCCAGCGAGCGCCGGGTGACCACGTGGCCGCTGGCCCCCTCGGCCATCCCGACCACTGCGTAGGCGAGCAACTTGCGGTGGGCGGTGTCGATGTCGGCATCGATCCGGTCGGCGACAGCCCCGGCGATCGAGTCCTCGACGCGGCGGACGGCGGCGCTGAACTCCTCGTCTCGCCGGGCCAGGCTCCCGAACAGCAATCGGAAGGCATTCTCGTGCACGGCGACGAAACGGAAATATGCGGCGAACCCGGCCTCGACCTGTTGGCGAGGCCCGGCGGCGGTAGCCGTGGCCTTGGTGATCGCTTCCATCAGACGGGCGCCCACGTCGTCGAGCAGCTCGAGGTAGAGGGCCCGCTTCGACCGGAAATGCTGATAGAGCACGGGCTTGGTGACGCCGGCGGCCTCGGCGATGTCATCCATCGACGTGACGTGGAAGCCGTTGGTGGCAAAGACCTCGAGGGCCACGTCGAGCAGCTGGCGACGGCGCTCCCGGGCAGGCAGCCGGGGGCCGGGAGAACGAGCCGCATCGACGCGATCGGTCGGAAGGCCGGCTCGGCCCGTCGGCAGACGCCCGCGAGGGCGTTCGGGAGCGTCCATCGGCCACACGGTAACGGGTGACACTGGCTACCGGCCGTCCACTCAGGCAGGAACGCGCGTGCCGGCGGCGAATCATCCAGGCCATGGCCGCTCCGAAAGGGACGCCGGCATCGGAGTCGCGGCGCCCTCCTGAGCCCCTTCGGCCCCGTCCTGCCGCCAACGCCGGCATCACGCTGTTGATGGTCCAGGCTCGGCGCCGACGGTTCCGGCGGGTCTTCCCACCGCGCCAATAGCGGTCGCCGCCGCCGCCGTCAGCAACGCCAACCCTGACGCAAACGTCAGCAATTGGGTAGATTCGCGCGTTGGCGGCAGGTATGGGGCCGGCGGGGTCGAACGACCAGGCACACGGGCTCTGCTCGCGGTTTGCTGGGAGGCGCGATGCGCAAGGTCAGGGTGGGGGCGGCGGTGTTGGGCGTGGTGGCGCTGGTCGTGGCGGGAGCAGGCGTGGCCGAGGCGGTGAGCACCGGGGGCTACAGCCCGGGCCAGCAGGACTGCGCGCCGAATGCCGACGCCAACGCGACCCAGGCGGCCCAGCCCGGCTGCCACAACGGAAAGGTCAACGTCTCCGATGCCTCCGGACGTCGCTACGCGCAGATCGGCACCGGGCAGGAGGCGCAGGGACAGAACGTTCACTCGGCCGACGTGTCGGTGACGCCGAACGGTGAGATCCCCGGCACGCCGGCGTCAGGGCCGTCGGTCGGCGCCAAGATCGACACCAACTACCAGCCCGTCCCGGCCAACCAGTGCGGCCTCGAGGACATCGCCCTGTACGGCGCCGAGGAGGCCGCGTACCTGGCCGGCCAGGGCTCGAAGCCCTGCCCGCTCGACCCGACCAAGTGGAGCCCTCCCTCCGGAGCGCCGACGGTCCAGCCCCAGGTCGACGCGGGCACGCCCGATGCCTCCGCCGCCAGCCTCCTGACGGGTGGCCAGGTGTACCTCGGAGCCGACGACAACCTCGACAGCGGTGAGCACGACGGCGTCAACGGGCAGTACGGCACCACGCAGGCCGCCAACGGTCCGTCGGACGGCGGC
>DASXCO010000042.1 GCA_036491125.1 Acidimicrobiales bacterium
CAGGGCGCTGGCGGCGTCGTTGGCGGCCGCCGCGGCGGCATCGCCGAGCTGGCGCTGACCGAGGAAGACCGTCGCCGAGTCGACCGCGATGGCAGCGAGCACGACGAGCACCAGGACGAGAGTGGGCACGAGGATCAAGACGCTGCCGGCTTCCCCTTTCGCCCGGACTCGTCCGCACACGGGGTCAGGGCGGCGTCGCACAGCTGGCCGTCCGAGGGAGCCCGCTTCGGTAAGGGTCGACGAGCTCGGAGTGGCGGGCCGAGGCCGTGAAGCCGGAGCCCATCCCTCCGAGCATGGGCACGACGATCAGTGGTACCCGGTACCGCACCTCGGCGACGACGCGTGAGCATCGGGTGAGGTCCCCCGACACGAGCATGGTCATCCGCGCCGCGTCGCGTCCCTGGGCCACGATGGCCCGCACGGCGGCGGCACGGGCCATGGCCGTCGGGTCGGATCCCGCCGGCGCCTGCACGAACGCCTGGGTCGCCTCCCGCGCCGCGCCGCCCGCCGCCACCTTGGCGTCGATCACACCCCACGCGTTGGCAATGACAAGCGTTCCGAGCACGAGGACGAGCAGCCCGAAGAAGAGGGCCTCGATCCCACCCACCTGACCCTCCTGCCCTCGAGCGGGCGGCGCGCTCACCGGACCCGCTCGCGCCGCACGATGACGCTGCGGTCGACCGTGTCCAGACCCAGCGGCGACGCGAACACCGCCGGCAGCACGCTCGGATTGCGTACCCGCACGACGAGGTGGACGTCGTCGGCATCCACCGCCCAGTCGAAGGTGGCCCGCTGGCCATACGAGCCCAGCTCCCGGCGGGCGTCCAGCTCCGCCTGGGTCTGCGACGTCGGTGTCCCGCTGGCGTCGGACCCGGCGACGACGCGAGCGGCATCGAAGGCGGCCGCCGACACCGCCGAGCGGGCGTAGAGGTCGAAGAGCACCTGGACGGCGAGCAGGATGAGCAGGAGCACGACAAGCACACCCACCAGCGTGGCGACGAGGCCGGTGCCTGCCTCGTCGGGCGCCCGCCCTACTTGCCGATGTTGCTGACCTGGTGGTTCACGTTCGTCGTGGCACCCTGGAGCGTCGCCTTGAACGCCACCCACATGGCCACACCGAGGAACGCCATGATGAGGACCGCGATGGCAGCCGAGATGACACCCTCTCCCGTCTCGTCGCGTACCAGCCGGCCCGTCAGCCAAGCCCGAACCGAGTGCTGCCACACCCAGACTGCCACCAACCTCTCGTGCATCGTGCCTCCTTCGCGTCGGTCCATCCGTCACCACCGTCACGATCCCGCAAAGAGCCGAAGCGCCTCTACGAACGGAATGGCCAGAAAGATCACCCCCGGTACCAACGTCGCCACCGTCACCGGCACCCACACCTGTTGGCCCCGTCGCTCCATCGTCTGAACGAGGTCCCGCTGCACGTCCCGCCGGATGGCTCGGGCCTCGTCCGAGACGAGCCGACCGAGATCGGCTGCGTCGGTGTTGAGGGCGACCACCGCGACGAGACGGTTGAGGGCGTCCACCTGAGCCAGCTCCGCCCACTCCCGCAGGGCTGCCACCTCCGACAGGCCCTGGTGGATCCGAGCTCGCACGCGGGCCAGGTCACGGGCGCAGGAGCCGCGGCCCGGTCGGGCAAGCCGGTTGAGCGCCGAGCCCAGGGAGAAGCCGGCCGACAGCAGCATGGCCAGCTGCTCCGCCACGACGGGCAGCTCGAGAAAGATCCGTCGCTGCCACTTCGACGACGCCGATGCCACCTGCTGTTCCAGGATCAGAAACGCCAGCAGGGGCGATCCCAACAGCACCGCGAGGCTCACGAGCGCGGGCAGCCCGAGCGTCGACGCCGCCAGCGCGCCGACGCCGAACGCGGCCGCACTCCACCCGACCTGTCGAACCCGAAAGCCGGCGGGATCCATGCGGGAGTGGACCCGCTCGAGGCGGACAGCAAGCTCCTCGCTCACGCCGAACAGACGGGCCACCCGTCCCGCCACGGCCTGACTGAACGGCCCGATCACCTCCCGGAACGACTCGACCGAGAACGGACCGCCGCGCCGCCGCTCGGCCAGCCCGGCAGGGCTGTAGGCCCGCAGTCGGTCGGCCAGCGACGGTCGCGAGAACCGTCGCACCTCGGCAATGAGCAGCACCAGACCTGCCCATCCGAGGAGGAACGAAATGACCAGGAGGCGAGTCATCGGCCCTCGCCTCCCAGGACACGCTCCTCCTCTGGCAGGCGCATCAGGCGTCCGGCCCACAGCCAGCACACGACGACGGCGGCGATCCCGAGCACGACCGCCAGCTGGCCAAGGGGCGTCTCGTACGCAGCTCTGCCGGTGCCGATCGACATCCCGGCCAGCGCCATGCCCACCGGCACGATCAACACGAAACGGCGGGCGAACCGCACTGCCGCCTGCTTGGCCAGTGCGTCCTTGCGACCCTGGACGTCCTCGGTGCGGTCGTCGACCAGCGCGGCCAGCCGTCGGTCCAGGCCACCGCCGCCGATCTCGTGGGCGACGAGGAGCGTCTCGCAGGCGGCATCCGCCGTCGGATCGGCGAGCCGGTCCTCGAGCACGGCGACGGCTCGGGCGAAGTCGGTCGAGATGAGCCATTCGCGCTCGGCTGCGGCGAATCCGGGGCGGAGCTCCACCGGCCCTTGGCGCCCGACATCGAACAGGGCAGTGGGAATCGAGCGACCGAGAGAGCCGGTGTAGAGCCGGATACCCTCGATCATGCCGGGCCATGCTTCCCGAGCGCGCGCTCGGCGGGCGTCCCGCCGACTGCGGTACCACGCCACCGGGGCGCAGGCGGCGAAGGCCGCTGCAGCCAGGGCGGGAAGGATCCCGCCGAAGACCGTGAAGGCCAAGGCCCCTCCCACCAGAGCCAGGACCGCCATCACGGCCAGGAACTCGCTGATCCGGACCTCCTCGAGCCCGGCCTGGGCCAGCCACTGGTGGGCCCACCGGCTCGGGGGCATCCGCCGCTCCGGCGCGGGACCGGGTGCCAGCCCCCGCCAGTGGAAGACGATCGCCGTGTACCACAGGAACACGCCATAGGCGCCGGCGAGGGCCAGGATCACGCCCATGGAAGGGCCACCGAGCCCGCCCCGCGTGAGCTGGTCGCCACCACAGCCATCCCTCGGCCATCCCTCCCAGCTAGGAGATGTCCCATCGCCGGCGTGGGATCATACGGGCGACTCTCTTGCTGTTTCAACTTCTCCTGTTGAGGTTGGTGAGCAAGCGTGATCCGGGCGAGAGGTATCCGCTGGCCGGCGGCGAATCGAGGGGTTGATATCCACCTCACGTTGGGGGAAGCCATGAGCCGGCCGGTGTCCACCGGCACCGGGCGCCAGCGCACGCGCTGGCGCGCCGTGCAGTGGTCGAAGCGCTGGCGTCGGGCCTCAGTGCCGGTCGTGGCCGTCCTCGCCGTCTGGCTGACACCCGGCGCTGCCGCACCCGGCGCTGCCGCACCCCGCGCCGGCGCGCCTGCCACGACGAGCCCGCCGGCGAGCTGCGACTGGCCGATGTACGGCCACGACCCGTCTCGCACGGACAGCACGTCCTGCAGCCAGGCGCCTGACGGTGCCGCCGCCAGCCGGCTGCTGCCCCGCTGGTTCTTCCACGCCAACGACGTGGTGACGGCCTCCCCAACGATCGTCCAGGGAACCGTGTACGTGGGCGCCTGGGACGGCCACTTCTACGCTCTCGACCTGAAGAGCGGGCGCGTGCACTGGTCAACCCTGCTCGGACGGGGCCGGCCAGACGGCAACGCCGACGAGCACACCGGCGCCTACGGGGAGATCACGTCGTCAGCGGCCGTGACTGCCGTGTCCGGCCGCCGGGTGGCCTTCGTCGGCGGTGGAGGGTCGATGTACGCGCTGGACGCGTCGCGTGACGACGTCCCCGACGCCCAGCGGGTCCTCTGGCGATTCGACGTCGACGCGTCCCACCCGGCCAACCACGGCGAGATCGAGTCCTCACCGGTGGTCTGGACGGGCGGACCGGGCGGACCGGTGGTGGTCTTCGGCGCCGACTCCAACCAGGACAGCGGGTTCGCTGGCGAGGGTGTGTGGGCCGTCCGAGCGGACACGGGTCGTCTGGCCTGGCACTTCAATCCCGAGACCGCGACCAACCACGCCCTGTACGGCTGCGGCAACGTCTGGTCGTCGCCGGCCCTGGGCCTCGACCCGCGCAACCCTGACCCCCGGCGACGCGCTGTCTTGTACTTCGGGACCGCCGACTGCCCGGACAACACGCCCACCGCGTGTCCCGCCGACGGGTCCGATCCCAATTGCCCACTTGGCCAGCAGTACGTGTACTCCCGTCGCTGGCAACCCTTCGCCGATGGGATAATCGCCATTTCGGCAGCGGACGGCTCACCTCTGTGGAGCTATCAGCCGCATCCGGTCAACAACACCCTTGACGATGATTTCGGCTCCTCGGCGCAGTTGTTCACCCTTCCTGGCGGACGTCAGGTCGTCGGAGAAGGCGACAAGGACGGGCTCTACTACGTGCTCGACCGCAACGACGGAAGCCTGATCTGGAAGCGGATCGAGCAGGGCAACGGCAACATCCAAAGCGGCTTCGCGATTGGTGGGTTCCTCGGCGCGACGGCTGTCACCTCTGTGCACGGCGCCCCGAGGGTGTTCGGAGGGTCAGGCATCGACACGCCCCTCACCTACGACCGCAACGGCCAGCTCGTCGCCCAGCCCGACCCGGCGTTGAGTCTGCGCGGGATGCAGGCGTTCTCGGGGGTCGACGGCTCCAGCGCCTGGTCCGCGATCCAGGCCTACACCTACGGGGCGACGAGCGTCGCCAACGGCGTCGTCTACGTGGGCGCCCTGGACGGGATCCTTCGGGCATACGATGCGACGACCGGGCGTCTGTTATGGGCGTTCCCGGTCAGTGGACCCATCTCGTCGGGTCCCGCCATCAGTGCAGGGGTGGTGGTCATCGGGGCCGGGACCTCCGATACCGACGCAGAGTTCAAGGCCTGCGACCACCTCCCCCCGTCCGCTCAGGGGATATGCCGGAGCACGCCACTCAGCGCGACACTCAATCCCTTGTCGGCCATCAATGGCATCTGGGCCTTCTCGCCTGCCTGATTCGGAGGACCGTGACCGAGATCGTGCGGGAGTTCGTCTCCGCCGAGTCGCCGACCATGGACAGGGCCGGCGCCGGCGGCAGACCGTGCCAGGGCGTCTGGCACCGTCCCGTCTCGACCCGCCCCAGCGTCGCCCTCATCGCCACTCACTACGACGTCGACTTCTCCGAGCACTACCTGGCGGACCTCCTGGCCGAGCGCGGCTACGGGTTCCTGGGCTGGAACACCCGCTATCGGGGTGCCGGCACCTACTTCACCCTGAAGGGCGCCCTCGTCGACATCGCGGTCGGCGTCCGGTGGCTGCGCGAGGTCGCCGGCGTGGGCACGGTGGCCCTGTTGGGCAACTCCGGAGGCGCCTCGCTGATGGCCGCTTACC
This sequence comes from Acidimicrobiales bacterium, assembly GCA_036491125.1. Taxonomy (NCBI): domain Bacteria; kingdom Bacillati; phylum Actinomycetota; class Acidimicrobiia; order Acidimicrobiales; species Acidimicrobiales bacterium. The sequence continues at coordinate 5,480 of DASXCO010000042.1, forward strand.
AGTCCCGGGCGGTGGGATCGGACGAGGGGGCGCCTGCGGCCGACAGGGCGCAGCCGTTCCCAGCGGGTGATCTCTTCATCTCCGTCAACGCCCATCCCGGACGCCCCGACGTGCTGACAGCGTGGATCGACCCGTCGGTCACCGAAGAGTCCGACTCGTTGTCGGTCGATCCGACCCTCGACATGTTCGATCCCGCCAATGGGCCGCCCTACGCGCCGGAGTTCGTGCAGCGGTATCGAGCCGCGCAACAGGCGCGCAACGATCGGATCACGACCTGGGTCCTCGCGGAGCGCGATCGCCTGCGCGCGGGCCGCGCTTGGGATCGTGTCTTCACGGTCCACCGCAGCTGGGCCGATCTTCGGTTCCTCGACCTCAGCATTGATCCCTCCGAGCGCAGCGTCGGGTGCTACCTGGGCGAGCCGGAGACGGCCAACTACGGGTCCTTCGGCCTTGCCTGCACGAGCACCCTCCGGTCGTGGCTGTCCATGTGGAGCCTCTCGGAATCTGACTGTCGGGCCGGGCCACACCTGGCCCAGATCGCGCAACCGTCTCTCGTCGTGCAGTCGACGGCCGACCAGGGTGTGTACCCGAGCGACGCCGCGGCCATCTTCGGCGCTCTGGCGAGCAAGGACAAGCACCTCGAGATGGTCGCCGGTGACCACTACCTTGGTCAGCCGGCTCAGGCCCGCGAGACGATCGCCGACCTCATTGCCGACTGGCTGGCCGGATGGGGGTGACCGTCCGGCCGACCCGCCGGCCGAACCGCGGGTACCTTGTGCGCCACGTGTGGTGCGCATTGCAGAGGGGGGACCGACGATGAACAGCGAGTTCGAGCTGCGGGGGATCAACCACCTCGCCCTGGTCTGCCGCGACATGGAGCGGACGGTCGACTTCTACACCAACGTCCTGGGCATGCCGCTCGTCAAGACGATCGAGCTTCCCTTCGACATGGGCCAGCACTTCTTCTTCGACGTCGGCAACGGCGACTCGCTGGCGTTCTTCTGGTTCCCAGTTGCGCCCGAGCCAGCCCCGGGTGTGTCCGCCCCCCGAACCCTTCCCGGGAACGGGGAGCTCACCAGCGCCATCGGCTCGATGAACCACGTAGCGTTCGACGTGCCGGCCGACAAGATCGAGGAGTACCTGGTGAGGCTCCGGGCCAAGGGCATCGAAGCCGCCGACATCATGAACCACGACGACAGCGACCTGGGGATGAGCAACAAGGTGCACGACGGGACCTTCGTCCGATCGATCTACTTCATGGACCCCGACGGGATACTGCTGGAGTTCGCCGCCTGGACGCGCCCGCTCACCGAGGGCGACGTGCGCCATCGGCCGGCGACGGCCGCGCGGGCAGCGCCGGCGGGCACGTAGCCTCACCGTCCGTGCACGACACCATCACTGCCGTGCTGTTCGACTTCGGTGGCGTCTTCACCCCGTCGCCGTTCAGCGTCGTCCGGGCGGCCGCGCTCGAGCTCGGCGTCAGTGAGGACGTCGCCATCGAGCTGTGCTTCGGTCCGTACGCCGAGGATGGCGACCACCCTTGGCACCGTCTCGAGCGCGGGGAGGTGCGGCTCGACGTCGCCTACCAGGAGCTCCTCGCCCTCGCCAGCGCGGCGGGTGTCGAGATCGACGTCTTCCAGGTGCTGGGCAAGCTCGGCCGCGAGGATGACGACCGGGTCGCCATGGTCGAGCGGGTGAGGACCCTTCGTGGCGCGGGCTACCGGACAGCTCTGGTGACGAACAACATCGCTGAGTTCGGGGACGGGTGGCGACAGCTCATCCCGGTTGACGAGCTGTTCGAGGTCGTCGTCGATTCGTCCCAGGTCGGACTGCGGAAGCCGGATCCACGGATCTTTCGTCTCGCCCTCGAGCAGCTGGACGGGGTCCGGCCCGAGCAGGCGGTGTTCCTCGACGACTTCGAGGCCCACGTCGCCGGTGCCCGCCAGCTCGGCATGCACGGCATCGTCGTGGGCGACGACCGGGCCGAGGCGCTCGCTCGGCTGGACGTCCTCTTGGCCCCGGCCGCGCCGCAGGGCCAGACCGACGACCGCTCCTGAGCGCGGGCGGTCAGCCATAGGCGTCACCCCGTGACCCCCTCGGCCCCGCCAAGGCAGGACAACCCCTCCCCGCCGCCGAAATCAATGATGTGCGCCGTGGCGCAGCGCTCGGTGCCCGGCTCCGTAGGGACGGGACGATGACCCACCAATCCGCAGGTCCATTCGCGGGTAGGAACGCGCCGTGTCCCAGATAGAGCGCGCCACCAAGTCGGAACGGGTCATCGGGCCGGGCCCGCCGCCCCCGCCCCAGCCACCAGGGAGCGGTCCGTCGCGGCCTGCGACGGGACAGCAGGCGACCAAGGCAGAGGGGCGCCGGTTCGATCAGGCCATCGTTCGCATCGACCCGAGGAGCGTGCTCGACCTGTCCCTCCGGTTCTTTCGCCGGATGTTGCTCATCGGCATCGGCGTGGGCGTGGTGGGGTGGGTCGTCGCATGGGTTACCGGCCTGGCCAGCAGCATCGACACGTTCATCCAGGATCTCAGCGGTTATCCATCGCTCACGGTGCTCGGCGCTCAGGGCCTCCTCGTGGCCGTGGTGCTGGGACTGACCTTCGTCCTCGGAGGCGCGCTGCTCGCGGTGCTCGGCGTTGTCCTCTTCAACCTCGCGAGCGACCTGGGCGGGGGGATCAAGATGACCGTCAGGGAGACGGAGCTGGACGAGAGCCTCGTCGGACCCGAAGGCGCCGCAAGCCTCGCCGAGAGCGGGTCCTCCGGTTCCCGACCTCTGGCGCAGAGAGGCCGAGCCTCGGGTGCGGCTCGCCGTCGGCCCGTGCTGGGTGCCAACGTCACGAGCGTCGACGGCCACGCCGCTGCCGGTCCTGCTGGATCTCGACGGGACACCTACGACGAGGGGTCGACACGGGTCCCGCTGGAGCAGGAGGGTCGACCCCCGAGGGTTCCCAGCGGAGCGCTCGTCGTCGGCGTCGAGCGGGACAGCCCCGCAGACTCGGTCGGCCTAGTGACCGGGGACGTGATCGTGTCAGCGGACGGGTCGACGGTGGACTCGCCGGCTGCGCTGAGCTCGGCTATCGACCGCCACGAGACCGGTGCCGCATTCGACATGAGCTGGGTGGACCAGCAGGGGCGGTACCAGACAGGCATCGTGCACTTCGGCCACCGCTCCCGCTGATCCTCGGCACCTACGCCACCTGGATGCGGATCCGCTTGTTGGCCTTCCCCTTCGACTCGGTCTTGACCACGCGCACCCGACCGACTTCGTCGGTCCGAACGACGTGCGTCCCACCGTCCGCCTGCCGGTCCAGGCCCACGATGTCGACGACCCGGATCTCGGTCACCGTCTCGGGGATGAGATTCACCTTGGTGCGGATCAGGTCGGCGTCGGACAGCGCCGTCGATCGGGGCAGGAACTCGACCTTGACCGGCCGCGCCGCTGCCAGCTCGGCGTTGACGAGATCCTCCACGGTGGCCCCGAAGGCGTCCGGAAGCGGATCGAACTCGAAGTCCATCCTGGCCGCCAGTGGCTCCATGTTGCCGCCGGTGACCGCCTTCCCCCAGCGATGCCAGATCACCCCGCACAGCACGTGGAGCGCGGTGTGGGTGCGCATGAGCTCGTGGCGCCGTGCCCAGTCGATCTCCCCCTCGATCGCCTGCCCCGCCGTCAGGTCGTCGCGCTCGACGGCGTGCCACACCGTGTCCTCCTCACCGGGTTCCCGCTCGTGGGTCACGCCGAGCACGGGGATGCCGTCGAGGCGCCCGGTGTCGTGGGGCTGGCCTCCGCCGGTCGGGTAGAAGGCCGTCCGGTCGAGGGCCACGGCGCCAGAGCGCACGCTCGTCACGGTCGCCGTGAACCGGCGGAGGTAGGCGTCCCGTAGGAAGAGGAGCTCTGTCATGCCCTCGATTCTGCCTGCTGCCCGTCAGCGCAGAAATCGTCACCTCGGTGCGCACCAGGGCAGCGCCCGCCCCCGCCCGGCTTGACGGCACATCCGCCGGCAGGGCCAGGAGTCGCCCCCGCCCCCGCCACCACCGTCGGCGCTGGACGAGATCCTGCGCCGGGCTCGACGAGATCGAGCGACGTCTGGCCAGCTAGCCCTCGTCGGGGGGCGTGAGCTGGGACGGGACCGACTTCCGACAGGGCTCGTTCGGGCCGTCACCCCACGCCCTCCCTCGGTGGCGAGCGATGAGTTCCAAGCACCCCAGTCGTCATATCAACATGTCGACTTCTGTGGTGGAAGCCGTATCATGTGCGGCCGTGACCATGCCTTCCCATGCTCTCGCGCCCGACGATCTCGAGGGCCACCGGCGGGAGCTCACGGCCTACTGCTACCGGATGCTCGGCTCGGGCTTCGACGCCGAGGACGCCGTCCAGGAGACGCTGGTACGGGCCTGGAGGGCTGGCGAGAGCTTCGAGGGTCGCTCGAGTGTGCGGTCGTGGCTGTACCGCATCGCAACCAACGTGTGCCTCGACGCCCTTCGAGGCCGCCAGCGTCGGGCCCGTCCCGTGGAGCTCGGACCGTCGCGTCCGCCCGTGGAGTCCTCTCTGGATGCGATCCTTCCGGAGGGCGCCTGGGTCTCCCCGATCGCCGATGACCGGGTATTGCCCCCAGAGGCCGACCCCGCCGAGCTGGCCGCGGCCCGCGACAGCGTCCGCCTCGCCTTCGTCGCTGCCCTGCAGCGCCTGCCGGCCCGTCAGCGGGCGGTCCTGATCCTCTGCGAGGTGCTCCGCTGGCACGCGGCCGAGGTCGCCGAGCTGTTGGACACCAGCGTCCCTGCGGTCAACAGCGCCCTCCAGCGCGCCCGGGCCACCCTCGGGTCGGTGGATACCGAGGTGCGCCCCTTGGCGGTGGAGGCAGACCAGCGCGACCTCCTGGCTCGCTACTTGGACGCCTTCGAGCGTTACGACGTCGACGCCCTCGTCAGGTTGCTCCGCGACGACGCCGTCCAGTCGATGCCCCCGTACGCCATGTGGCTCCAGGGTGCGGCCGACATCGGGAGCTGGATGCTCGGCCCCGGCAGTCCCTGCCGGGGCTCCCGGCTCATCCCGACATCGGCCAACGGCTGTCCTGCGTTCGGGCAGTACAGGCCCGACCCGGCCGGTGGGCACGCCCCGTGGGCGCTCCAGATCCTCGAGATCTCAGGGGATCGGGTCTCGGCGATCCAGTCGTTCCTGGATGCCGAGGAGCTCTTCCCCGCGTTCGGCCTGCCCGCCCACCTGCCTGTCTAGCGCGCTCACATCCGCCCGCTCACAAGCGAGCGGGCACGCAGCTCGGGCCCAGAACTGCTCAGGTGACATCGCCACTCGTTCGAGAAGGCCGCTCGCCCGGGTCCTCGACGATGCCACGGGCAACGGCCTCGACCGTGAAGGCGATCAGCTCTTCGGTCTCCAGGCCGACCGTCTGCGACCAGCCGTGCACCAGCTCGTCGGCCAGGCCCATCAGACCTCCCCAGACGTATGGGACCAGGGCGGGGCCTTCTCGCAGCACGAGGCCCTCGTAGGCGGCGGCCTCCTGCAGTGCCGTCCTGAGTGCATCGAGCATCACCCCCCAGGGTCGGGCTGCCGGGGATGCGCTCGGGCCGACCGGTGGCCGGCCGGTTCCCGGGAGGTCGCGCTCCCAGCCGGCGCCGGTGCTGCCGATCGATCGCCACAGCTCGACCGCCCCGGGCACGATGGCCCGCAGCACGTAGGTCAGCCCGTGCGAGCGTGTGGTCCGTTCGATCGCCCGGCGCATCTCCTCCATTCGTCGCACCATGAGCGCGCTGAACACGCTCTCCTTGCCGGCGTAGTACTGATAGATCGTGCCCGCGCTCATGCCGGCCCGCTCGGCGATCGCACGCATGGTCAGTGCGCCATAACCGCCGGCATCCAGCAGGGCCGTCGCGGCGAGGAGGATGTCTCGCCGGCGCCCTTCGGCGTCGCCCCAGGCCGCCGTGGGCTCCACCTGCATCGCCATCACTTCGAACCGTAGTCCCAATTTGAACAACGTTCAATGCGCGCTAGGGTCGAGCCGGTGAGCCGCCTGCCGTTGGGGTTCGTCGGGTGTCACCTCGTCGCGCAGTGGCAGCTGTCGGCGATCTGGGCCGCAACATCATGCTGCTCGTCCCGCCCCCCCGAGGGCTGACGACGTAGGAGGATCGGCCATCAACGTCCGGCAAGGAATCGGGCCGAGCGCCGGTCGAGCAGCCGGTGCCGTCTGGCGTCAGCTGGAGGGCCTCTTCGGCGGGCCCGCTCGCAGCCGCGTCATCCTGGCCCTGGCGTCGGTCCTGGCCCTCAACAGCGCTGACACGGCCACCGTCGGGGCGTCCGCCACCCAGCTCCGGCAGGCACTCCACATCAGCAACACCGACATCGGCCTCCTCGTGGCCGTGACCTCGATCGTGGCTGCCGTGGCCAGCATCCCGTTCGGGGTGCTCGTCGACCGCGTCCGCCGCACCCGCCTCCTCGCCTTTGCGATCGTCCTCTGGGGCGTGGCCATGGTGGCCAGCGCCACGGCCGGCAACTTCAAGACACTGCTGCTCTACCGGGTCTTCCTCGGCATCGTGACGGCAGCAGCCGGACCTGCGGTTGCGTCGCTCGTGGGCGACTACTTCCCGAGCGCCGAACGAGGCCGCATCTACAGCTTCATCCTGAGCGGGGAGCTGTTGGGCGCCGGCGTCGGCTTCGTGATCACCGGAGACGTGGCGTCCTTCTCCTGGCGGGCCGCCTTTGTCGTGCTGGCTCTGCCGGCCTTCGGTCTGGCCTGGCTGATGTTCCGACTGCCTGAGCCGGCACGCGGCGGAGAGAGTGAGCTGCTGCCCGGAGCGACCGAGATCCTCGACGCCCGCGCGGTCGTGGCCCAAGCTCGGTCTGCTCGGCCCGAGGACGAGACCGTCGAGGACACCACCGTCAAGGAGACCGACGCACAACAGATCGCAGCTGACCAAGGGATCTATCCGGACGAGGCGTTGATTCTTCGTGAGGATCCCCGGCGCATGGGGTTGTTGAGGGCAGTCCGCTACGTGCTCCATGTACGCACCAACGTCATCCTCATCGTGTCGAGTGCCTTCGGCTACTACTTCCTGGCTGGGGTCCAGACGTTCGGGGTCGAGTTCGTGAAGGACCAGTACCGGATCGGTCAGGCGCTCGCCAACCTGCTCCTGCTGGCGATCGGTGGCGGCGCGCTGCTCGGCATCCTTACGGGAGGCCGGGTAGGGGACTTTCTCTTGCGCCGTCGCTACCTGAACGGCCGACTCCTCGTCGCCGGGGTGGCGGCCCTCGCAACCGTCGTGCTCTTCATCCCTGCGTTGATCACGCGCAGCTCCGCGACAGCCCTCCCGTACTTCATCGGTGCGGCCTTCTTCCTGTCCGCCCAGAATCCTCCGATCGATGCCGCCCGCCTCGACATCATGCCCCCCCTGCTCTGGGGGCGGGCCGAGGGCGTTCGCACGTTCCTGCGCACCGCCGCCCAGGCCCTGGCACCTCTGATATTCGGGGCCGTCTCCGATCTGTTGGGGGGCGGGAGGATGGGTCTGCAATACACCTTCATCGTGATGCTCCTTCCCTTGTGCGCAAGTGGGATCGTGCTTCTCCGAGGGCTGCGGACCTATCCGCGGGACGTCGCCACTGCGGGGGCCTCGGGAGCGGCCCGGTGAGCGCTGTCCTACGTCAAATCCTCGGGATAGCGTTGGAACAGAGATGACCGACACCCTGAGGCTGTGGTCCGACGAGATCGAGGAGATGCGAGCTGAGGCCCGCGCTTCGGTGCAGGCGGCTTTGGGCATGTTCGCCAACCTCCGGGTCACGTCGTCGGGGCTTTCACAAGAGGAGCGTGTCCGCCAACAGCGGGCGGCGATGCCGTCGGCTCCCGTTCCTGAGGCAATCGAGCGCCTGATCGCCGGTGTGCCGTGTCGAGCGTTCCTCCCACCGAGGTCGGACGACCGAGGACCTCGGGCCGTCTACCTCCACTTCCACGGTGGCGGCATGGTGACCGGGTCTCCGGACATGATGGACGTTCCGAACCGGGATCTGGCCCGCGACCTCGGTGTCGTGGTCGTCTCTGCGGGCTACCGCAAGGCGCCTGAGCATCCCTATCCCGCCGGGCCCGATGACGCGTTCGCAGTGGCGGCCTGGTTGGTGGAGCACGCGGCGAGTGAGTTCGGCACCGCCCGAATCGTCATCGGCGGAGAGTCGGCCGGCGGCTATCTGGCCGCGCAGGTCGCCCTCCGCCTACGCGACAGCCTGGCCGCCGCCTTCACCCGCGTCATCGGCCTCAACCTGGTCTTCGGTGTCTACGACTGGGGGCGCACCCCGAGCCAGCGGGGCATGCGCCCACACGACGGTCCCGATCTCCTCGACCCCGACAGCATCGACTTCATCACCGAGTGCTACCTGCCGGGGCGGACCGAGGAGGAGCGTCGAGCGCCGGACATCTCACCCGCATACGCGGACCTCCATGGTCTGCCGCCGATGTTCATGAGCGTCGGGACAGCCGACCACCTCGTGGATGACACGCTGGTTCTGGCGACTCGGGCCGCGGCCGCAGGCGACGAGGTCGAGTTGTTCGTCGCCCCTGACATGCCCCATGCCTTCTTCGCCTTCCCGTGCGCCATGACCAAGCTCTGGGGTGAGCGGCTCAACGCCTGGTTCGAGCACATCCTCGCCGGCGACTGAGTCGAGGCTGATCCGCCAGCGTCGGTGGACCATCATCGAGGGCGGGGAGCACTCATCACCGCCCGTGTGGAACGGAACGACATCACCGCCGATCGAGACAGACGAGCTGAACCGCCTAGCTGCTATTTAGCAAACATACAGTGCGTCTGTTAGTCTGCCCGTCGAGGACGGATGAGCGGACAGATCGGAGGGCGCGTGGACGATCGCCGAGAGGTACACCTGTCTGCTGGCACGGTGCGCTACCGCGATACCGGCCGAGGTCCGGTGGCCGTCTTCGTCCACGGTCTCGGCGTCGACGGCTCCTTATGGCGCAAGGTGGTACCCGGCCTGGAGACCAGCTTTCGTTGCGTGGTGCCCGACTGGCCGCTCGGATCGCACACCATCGCCATGCAACCCGAGGCCGACATGACGCCCCGGGGGGTCGCCAGCCTCATCGTCGAGTTTCTCGAAGCCCTCGATCTCAGGGACGTGACGCTCGTCGCCAACGACACCGGTGGGGCACTGGCCCAGCTCGTCGTGACCCAGCATCCTGAGCGGGTCGGCCGCCTGGTCTTGACCCCGTGCGACGCACTGGAGAACTTCCTGCCGACGAAGTTCCGATTTCTGCAGTGGATCGCGAGGGTCCCCGGCGGCTTTTTCCTG
>DASXCO010000043.1 GCA_036491125.1 Acidimicrobiales bacterium
CGCGTCATCGAGATCGCCGGCATCGGACCCGGACCGTTCGCCGCCATGATGCTTGCGGACATGGGCGCCGACGTCGTGCGCGTCGACCGGGCCCAGAAGGTGAGCGGTGGCGACCCTGCGAGCCCTCCCATCGACCTCCTCGGCCGCGGACGACGCTCGGTCGGGGTCGATCTCAAGCATCCCGAGGGTGCGGGGGTGGTGCTCAAGCTGGCGGAGCAGGCCGACGTCCTGATCGAAGGGTTCCGCCCGGGAGTGATGGAGCGGCTCGGGATCGGACCCGAGGAGTGCATGGCCCGCAATCCTCGCCTCGTGTACGGCCGCATGACGGGCTGGGGCCAGGAGGGTCCCTACGCGGACGCTGCCGGCCACGACATCAACTACATCGCCCTGGCCGGGGCCCTCGATCCGGTCGGACGGGCCGGCGAGCGACCCGTGCCGGCCCTCAACCTGATCGGCGACTTCGGCGGCGGCGGCATGTTCATGGCCTACGGCGTGGTGTGCGCCCTGCTGGAGGCCGGCCGTTCGGGACGGGGGCAGGTGGTCGACGCGGCGATGGTCGACGGCGCCGCCGTGCTCACCACGTTCATTCACAGCCTCCGGGCCATCGGCATCTGGACCGACGAGCGGGGCACGAACCTCCTCGACACCGGCGCGCCCTTCTACGAGGTGTACGAGACGGCTGACCACCGGTACGTCTCGGTCGGGTCGATCGAGACGCAGTTCTACGCCGAGCTCCTGCGCCTCTCCGGCCTGGAGGGCGAGGAGCTGCCGGGGCAGATGGACCGCAGCCAGTGGCCGGCGGTGAAGGAGCGGGTGGCGGAGGTGTTCCGCACCAAGACCCGCGACGAGTGGTGCGCGATCATGGAGGGGAGCGACGTGTGCTTCGCCCCAGTGCTGTCCATGGGCGAGGCGCCCAGCCACCCGCACAACCGTCGGCGGGAGACCTTCGTGGAGGTTGCCGGCATCCCTCAACCCGCCCCCGCCCCTCGGTTCAGTCGGACTCCCGGGGGCATCGACGCTCCGCCGCCACACTTCGGCCAGCACACCGACGACACGCTGGCGGAGTGGGGCTTCGCGACAGACGAGCGGGAAAAGCTCCGCCAAGCCGGGGCCATCGCCTGATCGCCTGAGTGATCGTCGTGGACGACTCCTGGATCCATACGGGGTACCCGCAACGCATCCGATTCGGGGCCGGGAGCCTGGACGAGCTGGCCGATGTGGTCAAGGAGACGGGTGCCCGCCGGGTGATGCTGGTGACGACCGAGAGGCGGGCGGTCTCCGACGCCGGCCGCCGCATCCCAGCGTTGCTCGGAAGGCAGCTCGTCTCCACCTTCGCCGGCGTGGCCTCCCACGTCCCGACGGGGACGGTGCAAGAGGCGGTGCGCCAGGCGCAGGCCGACGGGATCGACGGGTTGGTGTCCTTTGGCGGCGGCTCGTGCGCCGATCTGGGCAAGGCGGTGTGCTTCTTCGTCGAGCAGCAGGCGGGAACGCCCGGCATGTCGCCCCTGGACCGCCCCGCCCTGTCGCACGTGGCCGTGCCCACCGCCTACTCAGGCGCCGAGGTGACGCCATTCTTCGGCATGACCGATCTCGCCGCCCGCCGGAAGAGCGGAGCCGGAGGCCCGACCGTGGCCCCGGTGGCCGCCGTGTACGACCCGCTCGTCACGCTGGATACGCCGCCTCGGGTCAGCGCCGAGACGGGGATGAACGCCCTCGCCCACGGGGTCGAGGCGCTCTACGCCACCCGTCGCACCCCCGAGGCGGAGGCCGTGGCCCTGGCGTGTGTCCAGCGGGTGGCGGCGGCGCTCCCGACGGTGGTGGACGATCCCGCTGACCTGACCGCCCGGGCGGCCATGCTCGTCGGTGCGGCCCTCGGTGGACGCGCCCTGCAGAACGCCACCATGGGTGCGCACCACGGGCTGGCGCAGCTGCTGGGCGGTCGCACGGGTATCGCCCACGGCCTCGCCAACGCCCTGCTCCTGGCCCACGTCCTGCGCTTCAACGCCGACGCCGTGCCCGTGGAGGCGGCCCGGATCGGCGCTGTCCTGGGCGACCCAGACGATCCTGCGGGCGCCTGCGATCGGCTCCGCAGCCGCCTCGGGCTGCCGGCCCGTCTGTCCGAGTGTGGGGTCACCGAGGAGGATCTCGACGCCGTCGCCCGCATGTCCCAGGGCAACATGAACGTGGGACTCAACCCTCGCCCGGTGAGCGAGGAAGCGGCCCGCCAGATCCTCGCCGAGGCCTGGTGACGGAGGGAGACTACGATGAACTGCACCCAGCGCACGAGGGGGCGCCATGAAGCGCATGCTGTCGGTCGATGATCTGGCCCGTGACGAGCGGTTCGAGCGGATCCAGATCGAGGACGTGGTCTTCGACGCCCGCAGGTCGGGCCGCGTCCGTCGCAACGTCCTCGATCACCGGGACGCGGAGTCGCCCGACGCCGCCCGGGCGCTGATGCACGGCATCTTCGTCGGAGAGATCCAGGCGCTCGAAGGCGCCGGGCGCACGTGCTACGACTTCGACACCGGTGCCGGCCGCGACGAGATTCCCTTCGCCATGAAGCTCGACATGGCCCGCCAGTGCTGGGACGAGGCTCGCCACGTGGAGATCTCGGTGAAGCTGACCGAGCACATGGGCACCCGAATCGGCGAGTTCTCCGAGCAGACCATGCTGTTCCAGGCGGCCTGCAACTCGGACCCGGTGCTCCGGCTCACCGGGGTCAACCGGGCGCTCGAAGGTCTCGCCATCGACGTGTTCAACACGATGCGCGACTACGGGGACATCGTGTCGGACCCGGTGCTGTACTTCTGCGAGGACTGGATGCTGGCCGACGAGGTGACCCACGTGAAGATGGGCTCGGATTGGCTGAGGCGGCTGACGGCCACCGACAAGGACCGGCAGGCACAGGCCCTGGAGTTCCAGCGCACGGTGGACAAGCTCTTCAGCTTCGGCGGGCTGCGGGGCGAGAGCGAGGACAACCCGGTGCACCTGGCCCGGAAGTTCAGGTCGATGGCCGGGTTCCGCGATGACGAGATCGTCGAGCTCGTTGACATCGCCGCTCAGGCGCAAGCCGAGGCCGAGGCCAACTCGGCGGCAGCGGCGGCGCCCGCGGGTTAGAGGTTGACGACCGGGCAGGTGAGGGTGCGGGTGATGCCCTCGATGAGCTGGACCCGGCTGACGACCATCTTGCCCAGATCGTCGACCGAGCCGGCCTCGGCGCGCACGATCACGTCGTAGGGACCGGTGACGTCCTCAGCCGAGACCACTCCCTGGATCTTGGAGACCTCCTCGGCGACCTGCGCGGCCTTGCCGACCTCCGTCTGGATGAGCACGTAAGCAATTACGGACACGGATCCTCCTCGCCTCGCGGAGCCCGCATCGTAGTGCCAGGTCCTCGCCCCAGTCTGGGCAACGGGCGGGCGCGCCTGGTAGTCAGTCGGCATGGTCGAGCTGATCCCGAGAGCCGTGCTGTTCGGCAACCCGGAGCGGGTGAGCCCCAGGGTCTCGCCCGACGGCCGCCGGCTGGCCTGGCTGGCGCCGGTCGAGGGCGTGCTGAACGTGTGGGTGGCCGACCTGGCGACGCCCGACCCGGGAGGCCCGCCCTTTGACACGGCCGGCCCGGAAGGCCCGCCCTTTGATATCGAAGGCGCCACGCCGGTGACCGACGATCGCGATCGAGGCATCCGAAGCTTCCTCTGGGCCCACGACGACGTCCACCTCCTGTACGTCCAGGACCGTGGCGGCGACGAGAACTGGCGCCTCTACGACGTGGACCTCGAGACGATGGCAGGCCGCGACCTCACGCCGTTCGAGGACGTGCAGGCTCAGGTGCTGGGCGTCGACAAGCGCTTTCCCACCGAGGTCCTGGTCGGGCTCAACCGGGACAACCCCCAACTCCACGACGTCTACCACCTGGACCTGGTGAGCGGGGACCTGCGCAAGGTCCTCGACAACCCGGGCCTGGTCGGCTGGGTGGCCGACGCCGAGCTGGTCGTCCGCGCCGGCATGGCCCCCGAGGCCGACGGCGGCTTCGTCGTCATGGTGCGCGACTCGGCGGCCGAGGACTGGCGTCCTCTCCAGCGGGTACCCGCCGAGGACGCCCTTTCGAGCTCGATCGTGGCCTTCAGCCGGGACGGCGGGAGCCTCCTGGCAGTCAGCTCGCTCGACGCCAACACCGGGCGTCTCGTGCGCGCCGACCTGGGCACGGGCGCCCTCGAGGTGATCGCCGAGGACCCGGTCAACGACGTCTCCGAAGTGCGGCTCGATCCTGAGACCCGCCGGGTCCAGCTGGTCACCTTCGCCCGTGAGCGCACCGACTACCTCGTGCTCGATCCCGGCGTCGAGGCCGACCTGGCGGCTGTGCGGTCGCTGCACCCGGGTGACCCGGTGCTGGTGAGCAACGACGACGCTGACGACACCTGGCTCGTGGGCTTCACCAACGACACCGGACCCATCCCGTACTTCGCCTATGACCGTCGGACGAGGCAGTCCCGGCTGCTCTTCGAGCACCAGCCGAGCCTCGGGGGCTACGAGCTGGCGCCGATGGAGCCCTTCTCCTACGACGCCCGCGACGGCTTGGAGATCCACGGCTACCTCACCTTTCCGGCCGGCGAGCCCAGGGAGCAACTGCCCACCGTGCTCGTGGTCCACGGCGGGCCGTGGGCACGCGACGAGTGGGGCTTCCAGCCCGAGGCCCAGTGGCTGGCCAACCGGGGCTATCTCTGCGTGCAGGTGAACTACCGAGGTTCGACCGGCTACGGCAAGCAGTTCCTGAACGCCGGCGACCGGGAGTGGGGCGGCAAGATGCAGGACGACCTGGTCGACGCCGTGGCCTGGGTCGCGGACCGGGGCCTGGCCGATCCCGCTCGGATCGCCATCTACGGCGGGTCCTACGGTGGTTATGCGGCTCTGGTGGGGGCGGCGTTCACGCCCGAGCTGTTCCGGGCCGCCGTCGACATCGTCGGGCCGTCGAACTTGGAAACGCTCATCCGATCGGTCCCGCCCTACTGGGCCCCGCTGATCGCCCAGTTCCACACCCGGGTCGGCAATCCCGACTCCGACGCCGAGTTCCTCTGGTCACGCTCGCCGTTGTCGAGGGTCAAGGACATCAGGATGCCCCTGCTCATCGCCCAGGGGGCGAACGACCCCCGCGTCAAGCAGGCCGAGTCCGAGCAGATCGTCGCCGCCCTGACCGAGGCCGGCATCGACCACGAGTACCTCCTGTTCCCCGACGAGGGCCACGGCTTCGCCAAACCCGAGAACCGGCTGCGCTTCTACGCTGCTGCCGAGCGCTTCCTCGCCCGCCACCTAGGCGGCCGCGCCGAAGACTGATCCGCCGGCGGTGGGGATCGGGCCCGCCGCTCGGAGGAGCCGCCAACAGTCGAGCGGGCACTGCGCTGGTGGGCATCGCGCGCACTTTCGACCAGTTGTGGAACAGAAGTTCTCACGATCCGCGCCTCGGGCAGGGGAGCCACACCGCGGGTCGAATCCGTAAGAGTGCCCCCTCGGTCCACGACTCCCGGCCAGCGGCGCGCCCGAGCGCTGCGCCCGCCGCCGCTGGCGCCCGGCCCTGGCGAGGGACTCGTGGCACGGGCCGACACCGCCGCGGCGGCCGCCGGCGCGCCGGTCCGGCGCGCCCTCAAGGTCCTGGACGGCCTCGCCGTGGTGGCCTGGACGCTCCTCGCCGTCATGCTGCTGATCGTCACGGTCGGTCCGGCGGTCGGTGCCTTCGATGTCAGCCATGTGACACCGGGCGCCCCGGCTGTCCACCCCGTCCCCGCCGAGGCATCGCACTGGCAGCCGTCACCGAAGGCGACTCCTCGAGGTCCTTGAGGATTAGCGCTCGAGGCGCCCTTCCAGGCGATCGAGCTCGTCGGTGAGCGCGCTGGGCAGGTGGTCGCCGAGCCGCTCGAAGTGGTCACTGATGAGTGGCACCTCATGTCGCCACTCATCGGGATCGACACGCAGGAGCAGCTCCATGTCGGCCCTGGACACGTCGAGGCCGTCGATCTCGATGGCGTCGGGTGCGGGGACCTTCCCGACCGGCGTCTCCACCGCCTCGCCGCGCCCGCTCACGCGCTCGAAGACCCACTCGAGGACCCGGCTGTTCTCGCCGAACCCGGGCCACAGAAACCGACCGTCGGCGTCCTTGCGGAACCAGTTGACGTAGAAGAGCCTCGGCAGCTTGGCCGCGTCGGTGGCTTTGCCGATGTCGAGCCAGTGGCCCAGGTAGTCGGCCATGTTGTAGCCGCAGAAGGGCAACATGGCGAAGGGGTCCCGCCGCAGCTTGCCCACCTTGCCGGCCGCGGCGGCGGTGGTCTCCGACGCCATGATCGAGCCCAGGAAGACCCCGTGCTGCCAGTCGAAGGCCTCGACGATGAGCGGCACGACCGAGCCCCGCCGGCCACCGAACAGGATGGCCGAGATCGGCACCCCCGCCGGGTCCTCCCATTCCGGGGCGATGGCCGGGTCCTGGCTGGCGGGAGCGGTGAAGCGGGCGTTGGGATGGGCCGCCGGGGTCGGCGACGCCGGGGTCCAGCTCTCCCCGCGCCAATCGGTGAGGTGGGCGGGCGCGTGCTCGCTCATGCCTTCCCACCACACGTCGCCGTCGTCGGTCAGCGCCGTATTGGTGAAGATGCAGTTGCCGTCCAAAGTGAGCATGGCGTTGGGATTGGTCTTCATGCTCGTCCCCGGAGCCACCCCGAAGAAGCCCGCCTCTGGGTTGATGGCGTACAGCCGCCCGTCGTCGCCGAACTTCATCCAGCAGATGTCGTCGCCGATGGTCTCGACCTTCCAGCCCGGCAGGGTCGGGACCAGCATGGCCAGGTTGGTCTTGCCGCAGGCGGACGGGAACGCGCCGGTCACGTAGCGGGTCTCACCTCGCGGCGAGGTGAGCTTGAGGATGAGCATGTGCTCGGCCAGCCACCCGTCGTCCCGGGCCATCACCGAGGCGATGCGCAGGGCGAAGCACTTCTTGCCCAGGAGGGCGTTGCCGCCGTAGCCGGATCCGTACGACCAGATCTCCCTGCTCTCGGGGAAGTGCACGATGTACTTGTTCTCGGGATTGCAGGGCCACGCCACGTCCGGTTGACCGGGCTCGAGCGGCGCTCCCACCGAGTGCAGGCAGGGGACGAACTCCCCGTCGGTCCCGAGCTGGTCGAGGACGGCGGTGCCCATGCGGGTCATGATCCGCATGCTCGTCGCCACGTACGGAGAGTCGGTCAGCTGTACGCCGATGTGGGCGATCGGCGAGCCGAGCGGGCCCATCGAGAAGGGCACCACGTACATCGTGCGCCCCCGCATCGAGTGCCGGAAATGGTCGGTCAGCTCGGCCCGCATCTCGTCCGGGTCCCGCCAGTTGTTGGTCGGGCCGGCGTCGACCTCCAGCCGCGAGCACACGAAGGTGCGGTCCTCGACTCTGGCGACGTCGGCCGGGTCGGAGTGGGCCCAGTAGCTGTTCGGCCGCTTGGCGTCGGAGAGCCGGGTGAAAGTCCCGCTGTCGACCAGCATCTGGGCCAGGCGGTCGTACTCAGTCGCAGAGCCGTCGCACCAGACGACCCGCTCGGGCGTGGTGAGGGAAGCGACCTGGTCGACCCACTGCTGCAATCTCTGGTTCTTCGTCGGTCCCATCGCCAAGCGCCTCGTTTCGTCGAGCGCGCCGTTGCGCGCAACGAATGGACGCTCACGATGCTAGGTCAGGGTCGAGGACTGCCCCAATTTCGTCCCGATTCGGTCGCCCTCGCCCTACGCTCGCCGACGTGGGCGCCACACAGCGTGGGGAGCGGGCCGCCATCGAACGGATCCGTTCCCGGCTCCCCGGCCCTCCCGACGGCGAGACCTGGATCGGCGACGACGCCGCCGTGGTGGCGCCTCCGCCCGAGAACCTCCTGCTCGCCACCGATGTCGTGGTGGCGGGGGTCCACGCCGACCTCGATCTGGTGGGAGTCGCCGACATGGGATGGAAGGCCATGGCGGTCAACGTGAGCGACCTCGCCGCCATGGCCGGTCGACCGCGGCAGGCGCTCGTGGCCGTGGCGGGTCCGGCCTCGACCGACCTGGACAGCCTGTTCGACGGGCTGGTCGAGGCGGCGCGCCACTACCGGTGCCCGGTCGTCGGGGGGGACCTCGCCAACGCCGACGTCCTCGTGGTCTCGGTCGCGGTCACGGGGACGAGCGGGGGGAGGCCAGCGGTGCTTCGCTCCGGTGCCAGGCCGGGCGACGCCCTCTTCGTGACGGGCCCGCTCGGGGCGTCGGCCGCGGGACTCGAGCTGCTGCGATCGGGACGAGGTCAGGAAGCTCCGGAGCTGGCCGCCGCCCACCGGCGCCCCCAGGCGCGCGTCGAGGAGGGCCAGGCTGCGCGGGCCGGCGGGGCCACGGCCATGATCGACGTGTCGGACGGCCTCGCCCTCGACCTCGATCGCGTGGCCGTGGCCTCGAGCGTGGGGCTGGCGGTCACCGACGTGCCGGTCGCTGACGGGGCCACGGCCGACCAGGCGCTCGGTGGGGGAGAGGACTACGAGCTGACGTTCAGCGCACCGGACCCCGATGTCGTGGCCGCGGCCTTCCGGACGGCACGGCTGCGGCCACCACTTCGCATCGGGAGCTGCACGGCCGATCCCGGGGAGCGGCTGCTCGATGGCCAGCGGCTCCAACCCTCGGGCTGGCAGCACGACTGGTAGCGGCGGCTAGCGCGAAACCTTCTCGACCTTGCCGGCCCGGATGCAGGAGGTGCAGACGTTGATGCGGCGCGGGCTGCCGTCGACGATCGCCCTGACCCGCTGGATGTTGGGGTTCCACCTGCGCTTGGTGCGCCGGTGGGAGTGGCTGATGCTCATTCCGAAGGAGGGGTGCTTGCCGCACACCTCGCATACCGCTGCCACGAGACGAGCCTCTCGGTCCGGGGACGATGCCTCACGTGCGCCCCGATCGGGTGCCCGACGAGGGAACGCTGTGTGGCGACCACAGAAGGTTAGCATCCGACCATGGACCCGCTGGACCGGCTTGCTGCCGGCGATGTCATGGCGGTGATGCTCGCCTACCGCGACGGCCTTCGTGCCCACCAGGAGGCCATCAACCGCCTGAACGTGTACCCGGTCCCCGACGGCGACACGGGCACCAACATGGCCCTCACCCTCGAGGCCGTGGCGAACGAGCTCGAGCCGCTCGGCGGGTCCGATCTCGAGATGACCGCGGTGTGCAAGGCGGTGGCCCACGGCTCGTTGATGGGGGCGCGGGGCAACTCGGGCGTGATCCTCTCCCAGATCCTCCGGGGCGCGTCCGACGTGCTCCGCGGGCTGGAGTCGGCCGCGGCGGCGGACGTCGCCACCGCTCTGGTCGACGCGGCGACGGCGGCCGAGGGGGCCGTGATGCGACCAGTGCAGGGCACCATCCTCACGGTCGCGGCCGACGCCGCGACAGCCGCCCGGGCCAAGGCCGACGCCGGCGGCGGCCTCGTCGACGTGCTCGACGCGGCGCGGGCAGCGGCCGCCGACTCGGTGGCTCGCACGCCCGAGCTGCTGCCGGTGCTCAAGCAGGCGGGGGTGGTCGACGCCGGCGGCGTGGGCTTCCTGCTGTTGCTGGACGCGTTCCTCCTGGTGGCGGCCGGGCGCCCTATGCCCGAGCCCAAGCTGGCGGCGTCGGAGCCGCTGAGGACGACGGCGAGCGACGCCGGTCCGACGGGGCGGCCCGAGGGAACGGCCCGCCCACCCGCCACCGGTTCGGCCGAGCCCGAGGGCGGGGAAAGCGTCGGCGACCTCCGGTACGAGGTCATGTACCTGCTCGAAGCGCCCGACGACTCGATCCCGGCCTTCAAGGACGTGTGGGCGGGGGTCGGCGATTCGATCGTGGTGGTCGGCGGGGAGGGGACGTGGAACTGCCACATTCACACCGACGACATCGGCGCCGCGGTCGAGGCGGGCATCGACGCCGGCCGGCCCCGCCACATTCGCGTGACCGACCTCCTGGACCAGGTCGAGGAGGAGCGCTGGGTGCGGGACGCGGCCGCGGGCGCGCCGCCCGAGGAGGAGCCCGCCTGGCCGGCGCCGGCCACGGCGGTGGTCGCCGTCGCCACCGGCACCGGCATCCGCAGGATCTTCCGGTCGCTCGGGGTCCACCAGATGGTCGCTGGGGGACAGTCGATGAACCCGTCGACGGCGCAGATCCTCGAGGCCGTGCAAGCGGCTCCGGCCGATGAGGTCGTGGTGCTCCCCAACAACGGGAACATCGTGCCCGTGGCCGAGCAGGTGGACGCCCTGACCGACAAGCGCGTCCGTGTCGTGAAGACGGTCGGCGTCGCCGAGGGCTTCGCCGCCCTGCTCGAGTACGACCCCGAGGCGGGTGCCGACGACAACGCCGGGTTCATGTCCTCGGCCGCCCAGCGGGTCATCGCCGGCGAGGTCACCAGGGCCGTGCGAGCCAGCCCCAGCCCGGCCGGTCCCGTCGCCGAGGGCGACTGGTTGGGCCTCTCGAAGCGCGGCATCGAGGTGGTGCAGCCGACGCTCGCCGAGGCCACCACGGCGCTGCTCGAGAAGCTGCTCACCGACGAGCACGAGATCGTGACCCTCATCGAGGGCGAGGGATCGAGTCCGGCTGACACCCGCCGGGTCACGGAGTGGCTGAGCGAGCACCGCCCGGACATCGACGTCGAGATCCACCACGGTGAGCAGCCCCTCTACCCGTACCTGTTGAGCATCGACTGATGGAGGGGAGGGATGCGGACGGGCGCCTACTCCTGCGGGCGCTGGCTCAGCGTCCTGTCACCGATCTCTCCGGGGTCGGCCCGAGGAAGGCCGAGGCTCTGGAGGAGATGGGCATCACCTCCGTCCTCGAACTGATCACCCACTACCCCCGCAGGTACATCGATCGCACCCAGCAGGTCGCGATCAAGGACCTCAAGGTGGGGGAAGAGGCCATGGTGCTCGGTCATGTGAAGCGGGTCAGCAGCCGGCGGACGCGCCAGGGGAGGGCGCTGGTCGAGATCGACGTGTTCGACGGCACCGCCTACCTGCGGTGCACGTTCTTCAACCAGGGATGGCGGGCCAAGCAGCTGGTCGCCGGCCGACAAGCTGTCTTCTTCGGAAAGCTGGATCTGTACCGGGGTCGACGGCAGATGACCAATCCGGTCGTCGATCTCGTCGGAGACCGCACGGGGCGGATCGTGCCGGTCTACCCCCAGTCCGACAAGGCCGGACTCAGCACGTGGGAGCTGGCGGCTTGGATCGAGGAGGCCCTCCGGCGGGCCGGCGAGCTCGCCGACCCGATGCCCGCGCCGTGGCAGGCGCGCCTCGAGATGGTCGACAGGACCCGGGCGATGGGCCAGGTGCACGCACCCGAGTCGATGCGAGCCATGGAGCAGGGCCGGCGGCGGCTGGCCTTCGACGAGCTGACCTGGCTCCAGGTGGCGCTGGTGATGCGCAAGCGGATCCTCGAGCGCCAGGCGGAGGGCATCCGCCACGTCGTCGAGCCTCCTCCGGGGGCTCCGGCCCTGGTCGACGACTTCCGCCGGCGCCTGCCGTTCGCGCTCACCGCCGCACAGGAGCGGGCCATCGCCGCCATCACGGACGACCTGGCGAAGGCGCACCCCATGCACCGCCTGCTCCAGGGCGACGTGGGGGCGGGCAAGACGGTCGTTGCCGTCGCCGCTCTCCTGGTGGCTGTCCAGGGTGGGCACCAGGGCGCCCTTATGGCACCCACCGAGGTCCTCGCCGAGCAGCACTTCGCCGGAGTGCGGTCGCTTCTGGGCGAGCTCACGGTGCCTGACGACTCCACCCTGATGGGTGATCGCGCCGTCCGGGTGGACCTCCTGACGAACCGCACGACTCCGACCGAACGGACCCGGCTCCACGAGGGTCTGCGCAAGGGGACGGTCGACATCCTCGTCGGCACCCACGCCCTGCTCACCGAGGAGGTCGGCTTCGCCTCTCTTGGCGTCGTGGTGGTCGACGAGCAACACCGCTTCGGTGTCGAGCAGCGCGACATCCTCAAGGGAAAGGGGAAGTCTTCCGGTGGCGCCGACCCGGACGTGCTCGTCATGACGGCGACGCCCATTCCCCGGACGGCGGCCATGACGGTGTACGGCGACCTCGACGTCACCGAGCTCGGTGAGCTCCCTCCGGGCCGGACCCCGGTGCGGACCACGTGGTCGCGGGGGCCCCTCGAGATCGCAGCCGTCTGGAGCAAGGTACGGGACGAGGTCGCCGCCGGGCGGCAGGCCTATGTGGTCTGTCCCCTCGTCGAGGAGTCAGAGCGAATCCAGGCCCGATCCGCTACCGAGGAGCGCGACCGCCTGGCCGTGGAGGAGCTGGCCGGGCTACGCCTGGGCCTGCTGCACGGACAGATGCCCGCCAAAGACAAAGAGGCCGTCATGGCCGAGTTCCGCGACGGCAAGGTGCCGGTGCTGGTGGCCACGACGGTGATCGAGGTCGGTGTCGACGTTCCCAACGCCACGGTCATGGTGATCGAGGACGCCGACCGCTTCGGCATGGCGCAGCTGCACCAGCTGCGGGGCCGGGTGGGCCGGGGAGCGGACGCCTCGTGGTGCTACCTCCTGGGTGAGGGATCTTCACCCGAGAGCGAGAAGCGGCTGGAGGCGCTCGAGCGCTCGACCGACGGCTTCGAGCTGGCCGAGGTGGACCTCGAGCTTCGGGGCGAAGGCACGATCCTCGGTACGCGCCAGCAAGGGCGCACCGATCTGAAGCTCGCGTCCCTGCGTCGGGACCGGGAGCTGGTCAAGAAGGCGAGGGAGATGGCCTTCGATCTCGTCGACGCCGACCCCGCCCTGGTCGGTCACCCGGTGCTGGCCGACGAGGTCCGCCTCAGGATCGACGAGGACGAGGCCGAGTTCCTCTTCAAGAGCTAGTCCCCCATACCCGGAGCGACGGCGGGGCGCCGGTAATCTCGGGTCCATGCGCGTGGTCGGTGGGGTGGCAGGAGGGCGCCGCCTCCGGGCTCCGGCGGGCCGCTCGATCAGGCCGACGGGCGACCGAGTTCGCGAAGCCGTCTTCAACGTGTTGGCCAGTCTGGAGGCGGTGGAGGGGGCGACGGTCGTCGACCTGTTCGCCGGTACCGGCGCCCTCGGCATCGAGGCCCTGTCGCGGGGTGCGGCGCACGTGACGTTTGTCGACCGGGATCCGGCCGCGGCCGCGGCCATACGGGACAACCTGGCCGCGGTCGGCCTGGCCGAGGCCCCGTCCGAGGTGGTGCGGGCCGACGCGCTGAAGTGGCTGGATCGGGGCGATCAGGCGTTCGACCTGGCCCTGTGCGACCCCCCGTACGATTTCAGGGCTTGGGAGCGGCTGCTCGACGGACTGTCTGCCGGCCTGGCTGTGCTCGAGTCCTCGCTGCCGCTCGAGGTCCCTCCGGGGTGGGTTGTACGGACTACCAAGCGCTACGGCGGTAGCGTGGTGACCCTGGTCCAGCCGCTTCCGGATCAGGTCGCTCGGAAAGGTGCTTCGTGAGGATCGCCCTGTTTCCCGGTTCGTTCGACCCGTTCCACAACGGTCATCTCGAGGTCGTCGAGAGCGCCAGCCGCCTCTTCGACGAGGTGATCGTGGCCGTGCTCCGCAACCCTCAGAAGGGCGCGCCCATGTTCAGCCTCGAGGAGCGGCAGGTGATGGTGGAGGAGTCCACCACCCACCTGTCGCGAGTGCGGGTCGTGGGGATGTCGACGCTGGTCGTCAACGTGGCCCAGGAGGTCGGGGCGACGGCCATCGTGAAGGGTCTGCGGGCCGTGACCGACTTCGAGAACGAGATGCAGATGGCCCAGATGAACCAGCAGCTGTCGGGCATCGACACGCTGTTCATCCCCACTGCCTCCACCCACTCCTTCATCGCCTCGAGGCTCCTGCGCGAGGTGGCGCGCTTCGGCGGCGACGTCAGCGGCCTCGTGCCTGCCCCCGTCGCCAAGCGGCTCGAGGAGAAGTTCGGGCCGTGAGCCTGTTCGAGCCGGTGGACGGATCCGGCACCGAGGAGCTGCTGCGCTCGGCGATCGAGACCGTCCGTCGGGCCAAGGCGGTGCCGCTGTCCGCCAACGCCCTCGTTGGCCGGGACGAGCTGGTGCACGTGCTGGAGGAGGCGCTCGACAAGCTTCCCGAGGAGCTCCGCCACGCCCGGTGGATGCTGCGAGAGCGCGACGACTTCCTGAGCAAGACCCAGCGCGAGGGCGAGGACATCCTCGAGGCCTCCCGGGTGCAGGCCGAGAGCATGGTGCAGCGCAGCGAGATCGTCCGCCAGGCCCAGCACGCCGCCCAGCGGGTCATCGACCGGGCCCACGACGAGTCCCGACGGTTGCGCCGGGAGGCCGAGGACTACTGCGAACGCAAGCTGGCCACCTTCGAGGACCTGCTCGAACGGACGGCCAAGACCGTGCAGTCCGGGCGCCGCAAGCTCCAGGAGACGCCGGCGTTGACCGTCAGCGGCGGCCTGGTCAGCTTCGACTCGGGAACGGTCAAGCCCAACGAAGTCGTGGCGAACGGACCCGACGCCAACGGGGGAGAGTTCTTCGACCAGGACCGAGGCTAGGGACAGGGGGCGAGGACGATGACCCAGCATCCCTTTGTCGTCAACGTGGCGACCCTTCGGCGCCAGCCGGGCGCCAGCCGGCGCGAGCGGCGCGAGGGGCCAATTCCGGAGCTGGCCGTCACCGGCAGCTCCGTGCCCGAGGGGGCCCGGGTGGTCGTGGAGGTGCTGCTCGAGTCGGTTCACGGCGGCATCATGGCGACCGGGTCGGTGACGGCACCCTGGGCCGGCGAGTGCCGCCGCTGCCTGGCTGTGGCCCGCGGCGAGCTGCGGAGCACCGTCCGCGAGCTGTTCGAACGGAGCGGAGACCCCGAGCAGACCTACCCCCTGCGAGGTGACCAGCTCGACCTGGAGCCGCTCGCGCGCGACGCTGTGTTGTTGGACTTGCCCCAGGTCCCCCTCTGCACGGAGGGGTGCCTCGGGTTGTGCCCGGTCTGTGGCATCAACCGCAACGAAGCGAGCTGCTCGTGCCGGACCGAGTCGGTCGACCCCCGATGGGCGCCGCTCGACGCCCTACGAGGCGGTGAGCTTCGCCGCTGAGCGGGTAAGTCCGGACAGCACGCGCCAGACGAGAGCGAGAGAAGATGGCCGTCCCCAAGAAGAAGACCTCGAAGGCCAAGACCCGCAGCCGCCGCGCCTCGAGCTGGACGCTCGGGACCCCGCCGCGCAGCGTCTGTCCGCACTGTCAGCGGGTGAAGCGGCCCCACCTCGTGTGCCCCAACTGCGGCTGGTACGGGGGCCGACAGGCCATCGACGTCGACTGACGGGCCCGTGACCAGCTCCGCTTCCGAGGCCTCCCCCGCCCCCGTGGCCGAGCCCGAGCCTGCCGCCCGGAAGGCCGCGGCCCGGGAGTCCGCGACCTTCGCCGTCGCCGTCGACGCCATGGGTGGCGACCGGGGCCCCGGGGAGATCGTCGCCGGTGCTCGTCAGGCGGTCGAAGAGCTCGATGTCCCCGTGCTGGTGGTGGGTCGCCCCGAAGAGCTCGGCGACACCGGGGGCCTCGAGGTCGTGCCGGCCAGCGAGGTGATCGGGATGCACGAGGACCCGGGCCAGGGGGTCCGGCGCAAGAAGGACGCCTCGCTCGTCCGGGCGGCGGAGGCGGTGCGAGACGGCCGGGCGGCGGCGATGGTCAGCGCCGGCAACACCGGCGCCGCCATGGCCAGCGCACTCTTGCGCATGGGCCGCCTTCCCGGCGTGGCCCGGCCCGCCATCGCCACTCCCTTGCCCGTGCCCGGGTCCACCCACACGGTGCTGCTCGACGCCGGGGCCAACCCGGAGTGCACCCCCGAGTGGCTGGTCCAGTTCGCCAAGATGGGATCGCTCTTCGCCCGCGAGCGGTACGACCTCGCCGAGCCGCGCGTCGGGCTGCTGTCCAACGGGGAGGAGGAGAGCAAGGGCACCGCCCTGGTCAAGCGGACCCACGCCCTGCTCTCCGAGGGTGTCGGTATCCGCTTCGTCGGCAACGTGGAGGCCCGGGAGCTGCTGAGCGACGCCGCCGACGTGGTGGTGACCGACGGCTTCACCGGCAACATCGCCCTCAAGGCCCTCGAGGGCGGCATGAAGTTCTTCGTGAGCCTCCTCATGGGGGTCATGACGGCCAGCGAGGAGGCCAAGACCGCGGCCAAGGTGCTGATGCCCGCCCTGGTTCCGCTCATGGAGGAGATGGACCCGGAGTCCACCGGCGGGGCCATGCTGCTCGGCGTGGACGGGGTGTGCATCATCAGCCACGGGTCGTCGTCCGCCCGGGCGGTCGTGAACGCCGTGCGGGTGGCCCACGACATGGTCTCCCGGGGCCTGGTCGACGACCTCCGACGAGCGGTCTCGACCTGACGGCCGGCCCCATGACCTCGTCGAGCCGGCGGGGACCGCCTGATACCGGTACGATCCCGACGACGATTTACCCCAGGAGCAGCAGTGCCCGCTGAGACTCATGTCGAGAAAGGCCCGTTCGACCGTCGCCAGGTCTTCGAGATGATCCGCGACCAGCTCGCCGACATCCTGGAGATCGATCCCAGCTCCATCAGCGAGGGGGCCTCGTTCTCCGAGGACCTCAACGCCGACTCGCTCGCCCTCATCGAGCTGGTCGAAGGCCTCGAGGAGGAGCTGGGGGAGCGGACGGTGGGGTTCCGGGTCGAGGACGAGGACCTGGAGGACCTCAAGACCGTGCGCGACGCCGTCGACTACGTGGTCGCCAAGCTCGAGGCCGCCTGAGCTGCCCGAGCCGCAGGGACCGCGTCGTGCCGAGCTGGCTGTGCTGGCGCGACGGTTGGGACTGGAGCCCGACGAGATCGAGCTGCTCCAGCAGGCCATGGCCCACCGGTCGTGGTGCGCGGAGACGATCGACGAGGCCTCGAACGAGCGCCTGGAGTTCCTCGGGGACTCGGTGCTGGGCCTGGTCGTCACCGATCACATCTTCCAGGCCTATCCGGACCTGCCCGAGGGCGAGCTGGCCAAGGTCCGGGCGTCGGTCGTCAACGCCGAGGTGCTGGCCGACATGGCCGCCTCCCTCGACCTCGGGTCGGCCCTCTTGCTCGGCAAGGGGGAGGACGCCTCCGGAGGCCGGGAGAAGCCGTCCATCCTGGCCGACGCCTTCGAGGCCGTCATCGGCGCCATCTACCTCCAGGTGGGCCTGGCCAGGAGCGGCGACCTGGTCTTGGAGCTGCTAGGCGAACGGATCAGGGAGGCGGCCGCCGGACCCGGTGGCCAGGACTACAAGACCCGCCTCCAGGAGCTGGCCGCCCGTCAGGCCGAGCCGCTGCCCCGCTACGCGGTCGAGGAGGAGGGTCCCGATCACGCCAAGCGCTTCCGCGCCAGCGTGCAGGTCGGGGGTCGGCTGCTCGGTCGTGGCGAGGGGAGATCGAAGAAGCAGGCCGAGCAGGCCGCGGCCCGGATGGCGTGGGCCGATCTCTCCGGCACCCGACGTCCGCCCCCGGACCCGACCGAGGAGCGGTCGGTGGCGACCGGTGGGCGGCGCGGCGATCGTGCCTGAGCTCCCCGAGGTCGAGACCATACGACGGGATCTCGACAGCGAGGTGGTCGGCAAGCGCATCAAGTCCGTACAGGTGAAGGGCCGACGCTCGATCCGCAGGCATCGGGGCCCGGCTGAGTTCAGGGGCCGGCTCGAGGGCCACAGGATCGCCGGCGTCAGGCGGCGGGGCAAGTACCTGCTGCTGTCCCTGGACGACGGTGACGTGCTCGTCGTGCACCTGGGGATGAGCGGCCAGCTGCTACGGCCCGGCAACGCTCGGGAGGCCGCCGCCCGCCACACGCACGTCTCCATCGCCTTCACCAAGGGTGGCGAGCTGCGCTTCGTCGACCCCAGGACCTTCGGCGAGATGTTCGTCGCCGCCGAGCCCGATGTCGCTCACGAGGTGCCCGAGCTCGGTCACCTCGGCTTCGATCCCCTGAACGACGTGATGAGCTGGGTGCGCTTCGGGGACCTGCTGCGCACGCGCAAGACCAAGCTGAAGCCGCTGCTGATGGACCAGCGGTTCGTCGCCGGCATCGGCAACATCTACTCCGACGAGATCCTCTTCGCCGCCGGGCTCCGCCACGATCGTGGCTCGGAGACGTTGTCGTCCGAGGAGATTCGTCGGCTGTACCGGGCGATGCTCGAGGTGCTCTCGGACGCCGTGCGACACCGAGGCTCCTCGCTCGCCGACCAGCAGTACCGGGACCTGTTCGGCCGACCCGGTGACTTCCAGTCCCACCACCAGGTGTACGACCGGGAGGGGCTCCCCTGCCCGCGCTGCCATCGCCCGATCACGAGGATCAGGTTGGGGGGGCGGTCGTCGTTCCTGTGCGAAGGGTGCCAGGTTTGAGGTGGGCAGGATCGGTGAGAGCCCTGGTCGGCGGGGATACCCGAAGGCGGGCAGACACCCCGGTAACGTGATCGCGCTGTGTTCCTGAAGGCGCTCACGCTCAAGGGCTTCAAGTCCTTCGCCGAGCCGACGACGCTCGAGCTCGAGCCTGGGGTCACCGTGGTCGTCGGTCCCAACGGCAGCGGCAAGTCGAACGTCGTCGACGCCGTGGCGTGGGTGCTCGGGGCCCAGGGCCCCCGGACCGTCCGTTCGGCCCGGATGGACGACGTCATCTTCGCCGGATCGGCCAAGCGCTCGGCGTTGGGAAGGGCCGAAGTCTCCCTCACGATCGACAACAGCTCGGGCCTCCTTCCTGTCGAGTCGTCGGAGATCACGCTCAGCCGCACCCTGTTCCGCTCCGGCGACAGCGAGTACGCCATCAATGGCGTCCCGTGCCGGCTCCTCGACGTGCAGGAGCTGCTGTCCGACTCCGGCGTGGGGCGCCAGCAGCACGTCATCGTGGGCCAGGGCCAGCTCGACGCCGTGCTGAACGCTCGTCCCGAGGACCGACGCATCATCGTCGAGGAGGCCGCCGGGGTCCTCAAGTACCGCCGGCGGCGGGAGCGCGCCGACCGTCGCCTGGAGGCCACCGAGGGGAACCTCGAACGGCTCCAGGACCTGCTCGGCGAGGTGCGCCGCCAGATCCGGCCCCTCGAGCGCCAGGCCGAGGCTGCTCGCCGCCACGCCGGCCTGGCCGACGAGCTGCACGCGGTGCGGCTGTACCTCGCCGGTCGGGAGCTCGCCAACCTCGACGCCCGCCTGACCGCGTCCCGTGAGACCCGGGCGGGGCTCGACGAAGAGCAGGAACGGCTCAAGGTGAGCCTGGCCGGGCTCGACACCTCGGTGATCGCGGCCGAGAGCGCGCTCACGTCGGACCGGGGTGACGACCTGGCGGACCACCTCCGGCGGGTGGAGAGCCTGCGGGAGCGGGCCCTCGGAATGTCGGCCGTTCTCGCCGAGCGGCGTCGCTCGATCGCCAGCGCGGCGAGCGCCCTGGCGGACCAGGACGTGGTGGCCGCCCTGGAGGCCGAGGCCACCCGCCTCCGGTCCGAGCTCGAGCAGACCGAGAACTCGGCCCGGGAGCTCGAGCCCTCGGGCACGGAGCTGGCCGCCGCCGAGCTGACGCTCGCCGGCGAACGAGCTGATCTCGAAGAGACCCTCGGCGACGCCATGGGTCTCGTCTCACGGGAAGGGGCGGCGGCCGACGCCCGCGGGCAGCTCCGGACCCTCCGGCACGGGCTCGACCGCGACCGGGCGGAGCGAGGCCGGCTCGAGTCCCGACTGGCCGCCATCGCCCACCGGACCGAGGGTCTGGAAGTTGAACGACGTCGGCTCGGAGACGAGATCGCCTCCTCCCGGCAGGCGGCACCGTCGTTGACCGCGGCGGCCGAGGACGCGGCGACCCGTCGCTCGTCGGCCGAGTCCGGGGTCGAGCGGGCGGAGGCCGGTCTGCGCCGCGCCGACCAGGACCATCACTCGTGGCAGGCACGGGCCGATGCACTGGCTCTCGCCCTCGACGAGGCTCGGGCCCGAGCCGGAGCCGAGCGGCTGTCGGAGGTGCCGGGGGTCGTCGGCACCCTGTTGGAGCTCGTGGAAGTCGACCTCGGTTGGGAGCGGGCGTTCGAGGCGGCGGCGGGGGAGGCGCTGGCCGCGGTGGTCATGGCCGGCCCGGCCGAGGCGAGGACTGCGCTCGGTCATCTGCGCGAGGCAGAGACGCGGGGTGCCGTGCTGGCCCTCGGCGCCCGGGGGCACCTGCCTGTCGTCGCCTCCGCCGATCTCGCGGAGGTCGACCTGATCCGGACCCACGTCCGCTCCGCCGTCGACGGAGTCGAGCACCTTCTCGATGTCTTGCTGGCAGGCGCCGTCGTGGCGCCCGGAGGCTGGGACGAGGCGGTGGGCCTGGCCCTGAGCCGACCGGAGCTCATCGTGGTCACCGTCGAGGGTGACCGGTTCGGTCTGTCGGGTTGGCGGATCGGTGACGGCGGTCCGACCGCTACGGGAGCGGCGCTCGAGGAGGCGCGGGCCCGGGCGGCGACGTGCGCCGAAGCGGTCGCCACCGCCAGCGAGGACCTGGGGGCGGCTCGGGCCGAGGTGGCCGCGGCTCGGGCAGCAGAGACGGAGCTGGCCAGAGACGTCGAGCGGGCCGATGCCCGTTCGGCCAGGGCCGCCGAGGCGGTCACCCGCGCCGAGTCCGAGCTCGGGGTGCTCGCCCAGGATGCCCAGCATGCTCGGGATCAGGAGCAGGAGCTGGCCCAGCGCATCGAGCACGACGCGTCACTGGTCGCGTCGCTCGAGCAGCGCCTTCCCTCGCTCGAGGCGGATGAGGCAGACGTCGCCCAACGGGTGGCCGCGGCACGGGAGGCCAAGGCACAGGTGGACGAGCGGGTCGCCGCCGTGGCCCAGCTCCGGACCGGGCTCGAGGTGCGGACGGCAAGCCTCGATGAACGACGCTCGCTCCTCGCCGGCCGGCTCGGTGACATCGAGCGGCGGCTCGAGCGCGACCGCACGGAAGTGGCCCAGGCCGCGGACCGCCGCCAGCAGATGGAGGCGGCCGCGGTCGCCATCGACCGCCTGAGCGCCCTGGTGGCCGGGCACGTGGCCACCCTCGATGACCGGGCCCGGATCGTGGGCGAGCAGCGGCGTCAGATGGCCGCCGCCCTGCACGACCGGGCCGCCCACCTCGACCAGCTCCGCAACGAGCGTCTGCAGGCCGAGCGTCGCCTGGCCGAGCTCCGGGAGCGGGCCCAACGGGCGGAGATCGAGGATGCCGAGATCCGGCTCCGACAAGAGGCGGCGGTCGAGTCCGTGCGTCGGGAGCTCGACCACGAGCCGGAGGTCGCCGTGGCCGCGCCCCGCCCCGAGCCACCCCCCGGGGTCACGATCGCCCAGCGAGCCAGGGAGCTCGAACGTGAGCTGCGCCTGATGGGCCCGGTCAACCCGCTGGCCATCGAAGAGCTGACCTCGCTGCGCGAGCGCCACGAGTTCCTCGAGTCCCAGCTGGAGGACGTGCGAGGGGCGCGGCGAGAGCTGGCCAAGGTCATCCGGGCCATCGACGGCGAGATCGTGCAGGTGTTCGCGGCCGCCTTCGCGGACGTGTCCAAGCACTTCTCCGCCTTGTTCTCGACCCTGTTCTCGGGGGGCGTCGGGGGTCTCCGACTGACCGACCCCGACAACCTGCTGGAGACGGGCATCGAGGTGGAAGCCAAGCCGGCGGGCAAGAACGTGAAGAAGCTCTCGCTCCTGTCCGGCGGCGAGCGGGCCCTGGTGGCCATCGCCTTCCTTTTCTCGGTGTTCCGCAGCCGGCCCTCGCCCTTCTATCTGCTCGACGAGGTCGAGGCCGCCCTCGACGACGTCAACCTCCGGCGTTTCCTCGATCTGATCGAAGAGTTCCGCGACGAGGCCCAGCTCATCGTCGTGACCCACCAGAAGCGGACGATGGAGGCTGCTGACTGGCTGTACGGGGTCACGATGCAGCCGGGCGGGTCTTCCAAGATCGTGAGCGAGCGAGTGAGAGCCTCGGCCTGACAAGCAGAGCGGCAGCTAGGCTCACGACGCCATGACAATCATCTTGATCGTGGCCGTCCTCGCCTTCGTTGTGGTGGTCGCGCTCGGTCTGGTGGCCGGTACTGCACTGCGGCGTCGCAGCTCCGGCGTCGAGCTCGAGCCTCCGCCGCCACCCTCAGCGCAGGTCGCCCCGCCTGACGTCGCCCAGCCTGACGTCGCGGAGGCGCCCCCCGAGGCCGAGGAGGTGCTCGGTCCTCCCGAGGTGGCCGCCCCGCCGCCACTGCGTGAGCGCCTGGGCAAGGCCCGCAGTCTCCTCGCCGGGCGCGTCGGCGCGGTGCTCGCACGCTCCGGCATCGACGAAGGGACGTGGGACGAGCTCGAGGAGGCCCTGATCCTGGCCGACGTCGGGGTGTCGACGACCACCTCGCTGCTCGACGGGCTACGCACGCGGGTCAAGGCCGGTGAGATCTCGGGCCCCGACGCGCTGCTCGAGGCGCTGAAGTCGGACCTCAAGGCGATCATGGGTCGGGGAGACCGTTCCCTTCATCAGGAGCCGGGGCAGACGAACGTCTGGCTCTTCGTCGGTGTCAACGGCGTGGGGAAGACCACGACGATCGGCAAGGTGGGGATGCGCGAGGCGGCCGAAGGGCGTTCGGTGGTGATGGCCGCCGGTGACACGTTCAGGGCCGCCGCCACCGAGCAGTTGGAGTCATGGGCGCTGCGCGTCGAGGCCGACCTGGTGCGGGGGTCCGAAGGTGGCGATCCCGGGTCGGTGCTGTTCGACGCCGTGCAACGGGCGGTGGCTCGGGGGGCCGATCTGGTGCTGGTCGACACCGCCGGGCGCCTGCACACCAAGGTCAACCTCATGGAGGAGCTCAAGAAGGTGCGGCGGGTGGCAGAGCGGTCTCCCGCCCACCTGGGCGAGGTGCTGCTGGTCCTCGACGCCACGACGGGACAGAACGGCTTGGTCCAGGCCCGCCAGTTCTCCGAGGCGGTCGGCGTCACCGGCGTCGTCCTCACCAAGCTCGACGGCACCGCCAAGGGCGGCATCGCCCTGGCCGTGGTCGCCGACCTCGGGCTGCCGATCAAGCTCGTGGGGCTGGGCGAGTCGCCCGCCGATCTCGTCCCCCTCGACCCCGACGAGTTCGTCGAGGCCCTGTTCGCCTGAGGGGCGCAGGGTTTGTCGAAAGTGGGCGCATCGACGTCGGCCGCGGCGCCCACTTTCGCCCCGACGTGGAACGGCACGGCGCTGGCGGGCCCTCGCCCTGGCAGGGAGCATCGAGCCGGCTGGCCGTTCCGGTAGCCTGGCTCGAGATGTTCGAGTCTCTTTCCGATCGATTCGAGGGTATTTTCACCCGCCTCCGGGGCCGCGGGCACCTGGGCGAGGCCGAGGTCGACCAGGCCCTCGGCGAGATCCGGCTGGCCCTCCTCGAGGCGGACGTCAACCTCGCCGTCGTCCGGGGTTTCATCGCCCGGGTACGGGAGCGCTGCGTCGGGGCCGAGCTGTCCAAGAGCCTCTCGCCCGCCCAGCAGGTCATCAAGATCGTCAACGAGGAGCTCACGGCCATCCTCGGCGGCGAGGCCCTGCGCATCACCTACGCCTCCAAGCCTCCGACGGTGGTCCTGCTGGCAGGTCTCCAGGGCTCCGGGAAGACCACCGGGGCAGCCAAGCTCGCCCGGTGGTTCAAGCAGCAGGGTCGCCAGCCGCTGCTCGTCGGGGCCGACCTCCAGCGGCCGGCCGCCGTGGAGCAGCTCCGCGTCCTCGGGGGCCAGGCCGGCGTGACCGTGTTCAGCGAGCCGACCGATCCGGTGAGCGTCGCCCGGCGGGCGCTGGACGAGGCCCAACGCAGGGGCCGCGACGTGGTCATCGTCGACACGGCGGGTCGTCTCACGATCGACGAGGCCCTCATGGACGAGGTTCGCCGCGTCTCAGAGGTGCTCCATCCCCAGTACACCTTCCTGGTCATCGACTCCATGACCGGCCAGGACGCCGTGGCCACGGCCGAGGCGTTCCACGCCACCCTGGAGCTGGACGGCGTGGTGCTCTCCAAGCTCGACGGCGACGCCCGTGGCGGCGCCGCACTCTCGGTGAAGGAGGTCGTCGGCCGACCCATCGCCTTCGCCTCGACCGGTGAGAAGCTGGGCGACTTCGACACCTTCTACCCGGATCGCATGGCGAGCCGCATCCTCGGCATGGGCGACATGCTGACGCTCATCGAGACGGCGGAGCAGCACTACGACGAGGAGACCGCCACCCGCGCTGCGGAGCGACTGCAGGAGGGGCAGTTCACACTCGAGGACTTTCTCGAGCAGATGCAGCAAATCAAGAAGATGGGTCCCCTAACGGGGATCCTCGGCATGCTCCCGGGGCTGCCCAAGGACATCAAGAACGCCCCCATCGACGACGGCCAGCTGGCCCAGGTCGAGGCCATCATCCGCTCCATGACCCTGGGCGAGCGCCGGGACCCGACCATCGTCAACGGATCGAGACGCCTGCGCATCGCCAACGGCAGTGGCTCGACGACCGCCCAGGTGAACGCCCTGCTCAAGCAGTTCAAGGAGATGCAGCGCATGATGAAGGGTGTCGGAGGCGGCAAGGCCTCCGGCAAGCCGGGGAAGAAGGGCAAGCGTGGTCGTGTGACGCCCTCGCTCGCCGACCTCAGCTCGCTTCGCTAGCGGGCCCTACAAAGCAAGGCCGGCCGGGTTGGCCGGCCCAGAAAGGTAAGGATCGATTCGTGGCAGTCAAGCTCCGCCTCATGAGGATGGGCAAGAAAAAGCAGCCCACCTACCGCGTCGTGGCCGCCGACAGCAGCTCCCCTAGGGACGGCCGTTTCATCGAGATCGTCGGCACCTACGCCCCCAGGTCCGATCCATCCGTCGTCAACATCGACTCCGCCAAGGCGGTCAAGTGGCTGTCCCAGGGGGCCAAGCCGACCGAGCGGGTCGAGAAGCTGTTGCGCGTCTCCGGGGCCTGGGACGAGTTCACCGCTGCAGCATCGAAGTGAGCGACATGTCTGACCCGGAGGTCGGCTATCCGGCCGGCGGCGAGGTCGACGAGGTCGACGACATGGCGGGGAACCGGGCGTCGGGCTCGATCCCGAGAGAGGTGCTCGAGCACATCGCGCGCTCGATCGTCGACGACCCCGACGCGGTGGTGATCGAGGTCGACGAGGCGCGCCAGAGAGTGAACCTCCGATTGCACGTCGCCCCCAACGACATGGGCAGGATCATCGGACGGCGGGGCCGCGTCGCCCAGGCCATCCGCACCCTGGTCAGGGCGGCGGGCGCCAACGAGGGGATCGAGGCCAGCGTCGACATCGTCGACTGACCGGTCGACGCCAGCGGCGGACGGCCCGGGAGGCCGGTCCGATAGCCGAGCCACGCTCGAGGTCGGCAGGGTCGACCGGCCGCACGGGCTGCGGGGCGACGTGATCGTACGCCTGGTGACCGACCGCACCGAGCGGCTGTCGGCGGGAGTCGTGCTCTCGTCGAGCGCCGGCGACCTCGAGGTCGTGCGGGCCGCGCCTCACGGCGAGCGCTGGATCGTCTCGTTCGCCGGGGTGGGCGACCGGGACGGGGCCGAGGCCCTGAGGGACGTGGTCCTCCGGGCCGAGCCGATCGTCGACCCCGAGGCCCTCTGGGTCCACGAGCTGCACGGGTCCGAGGTCGTCGACGTGAAGGGGCAACGGGTAGGGCGGGTGGTCGCCGTCGAGGCCAACCCGGCCAGCGACCTGCTGGTACTCGACGGGGGAGGTCTCGTGCCACTGCGGTTCGTGGTCGAGCACCGTGCGGGCACGTTGGTCGTCGACGTTCCCGACGGGCTCCTGGAGTGATCCCATCGTGCGGGTGGACGTCTTCACCATCTTTCCGGGGGTGATCGAGGCCGTCGGCCGCGAGAGCCTGGTCGGGCGGGCCCGCCAGCACGGCCTGCTGGACCTGAGGATCCACGACCTGCGCTCGGCGGCGACCGATCCGCGACGCTCGGTGGACGACACTCCGTTCGGCGGCGGGGCGGGGATGGTGCTGGCGGCTGGTCCGGTCTTCGGGGCGGTCGAGGCCGCTCGACCGCCCCGGCCGCTGTTCCTGCTCGGGCCGGCAGGGCGGCCGCTCGACCAGGCCCTGGTGCGGGAGCTGGCCGACCTGGGTGGCTTCTCGCTGCTCTGTGGGCGCTACGAGGGCGTCGACGAACGGGTGGCCGAGCACCTCGTCGACGACGAGCTGTCGATCGGTGACTACGTCCTGGCCGGCGGGGAGGCGGCCGCCTTCGTCGTCGTCGAGGCGGTGACCCGGCTGGTGCCTGGGGTCATGGGCAACGCGGCGTCGGCGGCCGAGGAGAGCTTCACCGACGGGCTGCTGGAGTACCCCCAGTACACGAGGCCGGCCGACTTCCGCGGCTGGGTCGTCCCGGAGGCGCTCCGTTCGGGCGACCACGCCCGCATCGCCCGCTGGCGCCGAGCCCAGGCGCTGGCCCGGACCCTCGCCCGGCGTCCCGATCTCGTCGAAGCTCGCGGCGGATTGACCGACGACGAGGTGCGGCTCCTCGCCGAGCACGGGTATCCTGCGGAGTCCCCCCGGTCTTCCGAGGAGCCTCCGCGCCATGAACCCCACCGACCTGGTCGATCGTGACAGCCTCCGTGACGACATCCCGGCGTTCGCGCCCGGGGACACAGTTCGTGTCCACGTTCGGGTGGTCGAGGGGAACCGGCAGAGGGTCCAGGTGTTCCAGGGGGCCGTCATCCGCCGCCAGGGCTCTGGTGTCAGGGAGACGTTCACCGTCCGCAAGGTGAGCTTCGGCGTTGGCGTCGAACGCACGTTCCCGGTGCACTCGCCGATCATCGCCAGGATCGAGCCCGTCATCCAGGGTGACGTCCGCCGGGCCAAGCTCTACTACCTCCGGGGCCGGGTCGGGAAGGCGGCCAAGATCAAGGAGAAACGGCAGCTTTCCCCGGCCACCCCGGCCAAGAAGGGGAAGTCCGCCATCTAGACGCCCGGTCGGCCGAGCTCGCCGACCTGTTGGACGCCTACCTCGCCCGCTACACCACCCCCCATAGCCGCCACCAGAACGCGGCCTACCTGAACCACCTGTTCCGCCACACCGGCCGACGTCACCCGGCCGAGGTGACCGAAGCCGACTTGTTCGGATGGGTCCGGGCCCGGGCCGACGGCCAGAATCGGCCTCTCGCCAACAACAGCGTCCGCCAGCGCCTCTCCTGCGTCCGGTCCTTTTTCCGCTGGTGCCAACGCAAAGGGCTGGTCACCACCGATCCGACCATCGAGCTGGACGTGCTGCGCCGTTCCTACCCTCGCACGTACGGCAAGACCCAGGCTGCGCACCCGGCACGGTGGCTCACGAAGCAAGAGGCCTTCGGGACGCTGGTCGGCAGCTCCCAGGACGGCACGTCCAGGGGCATGCGGGACGAGATCGCGCTGCGCCTTGGCCTGGCGGGCCTCCGATCGGCGGAGATCGCGACCCTCACGGTCGGCAACCTCCGGCTGGATGCGGACCCGCCTCGGATCGAATGGATGGGCAAGGGGCGCAAGCCCCGCTGCATCGTCCCCGGCGCCACCCTGGTCGAGGTATTCCGGAGCTACCTGGCCGCGTACGCCCACGGCCTGCTGCGGCCCGTGGTCTCCTCGGACCCACTGCTGTGCCGGGAGGTCATTGGCGCAGCCCGCCAGGGCGGACGCCGTCGGCTCGATTGGGGCCGTTCCATGACGCGGCGCACCTTCTTCGCCATCGTCCAGGGGAGGGCCAAGAAAGCCGGGCTTGGCCACGTCTCGCCTCACGATCTGCGCCGCTCGGCTGCCGGCATCTTGCACGGCGAACGATCGGCCGACGGTGGGCACCTGTTCGACCTGCTGGACATTCAGAAGGTCCTCGACCACGCCGACCCGGCCACGACCCAGCGGAGCTACCTCGATCCGCTGGATACCGGCATGAAGCGACGCGCCTCCACAGTGCTCGACTGAGCACTGTCAGTACCACCTGCAGCGCGGAGCCGGATCACCCGCTTCGAAGCGGTTCCGCAGGCGAGCTGTGTCCGTTCTCGGGCCGCACCAGGTCCCAGATCAGAGCGATCGGGAGCCCGATCAGCGCCGAGTG
Organism: Acidimicrobiales bacterium; assembly: GCA_036491125.1. Taxonomy (NCBI): domain Bacteria; kingdom Bacillati; phylum Actinomycetota; class Acidimicrobiia; order Acidimicrobiales; species Acidimicrobiales bacterium. The sequence goes on from DASXCO010000043.1 coordinate 27,982, forward strand.
GGTGGCCTCTCGGGCGACCGTTGCTGAAGGAACGAGGTCGGCCGTTGCCGCCGTGTGGGCCGGCTCGACACACCTGCGCACACCCAGGCCCGCCTCGCTGAAAGCGTCGAGATAGTGGCTGTGGGTGTGAAAGTGGTTGCGGACGAAGCCCCAGCTGCCATCGGCGCCCTGATAGGCGGCCTGGCCGGCGAAGGCGACACCGATGGGGTGCATGTCGGTGAGGATCAGGCGTCCACCGCGCTTGGTCACTCTGGCAAGCTCGGCCACCGCCGGGCTGAGGTCTTGCAGGTGGCTGAGAGCGAGACCGCAGGTGACGAGGTCGAACTCGCCATCTGCGACGGGGAGGTCGTGCAACGCTCCATTGCGGAAAGTCGCCTCGGGTAGGCGCCGGCTGGCGACCTCGAGCATCTCGGGGCTGCCGTCGACACCGAGGGCGTCGTGGCCGGCGGCGACCAGCAGCTCGGTGAGCCTGCCCGTCCCACAGGCAGCGTCAAGAGCCCGTCCTTTGGGCAGACCAGCCAGCAGCTCCGTCACCACGAGCTGCTCGGCGTCGATGAGGGCGTTGGGCATGGCGTCATAGGTCGCGGCCCACGCGGCATAGCCGTCCGCTACGGAACGCTCGGGGAAGTCGAGGGCGAGTGATAACGGAGGTCGGTCGGCCTCGGCTACGAAGCGGCGGATCTCGCCCAGTCGGCGCTCGACGCTGACCTGGTCGTCTTCGAAGAGGCCCCGCATCAATGCCATGCCCTCTACACCAAGGCCGAGCTCCACCAGCTGGATCGTCCGCGTCATGGCCTGACGATAGGCGCCCCCCAGGTAGGTGGTCTGGCCATTCACCCGGCCCTCGTGGCCGACGCAGCGAAGGCCAAGTCCGATGTCCACCGAATTGTTCGATGGGGATATTGGATTAGGCAACTTCGCGCCGGCGATATCCCTCGGGCGGCCAGCGGCATCCACCCCGCTGTCGCAAAACCGACGGGGCGGACCCTCCGACGTGGCGATGACCCCAAACGGCTGCGAGTTGCCAGCCGGCCCTGAGCGGGCCCGCGGGATCCTCTTAGGGGGTTGCCCGCCGTGTTCGGAGTTTCCCAGATCACTCTCAGGAGCCTGCATCGCTGCGGCTATTCCAACGGTCGCGGTCGGCAGGAAAGAGAAGCGGTCGTGTTGTTCGAAGCCAAACCATCCAACTCCAAGGCGCCCCGGCACCTCCGGCACCGGGGCGACTGTCCAGAGTCCCCTCTTCCCGCTCAGAGCCGGAGCCACTCCCACCGTTTCGAGCCACCGCCCATCAAGCCGTTGTTGTGCCTCGGCGCGCGGCAAAACCTTCTACGAGTCCATGCGCCCAGAACCGAGGAGGACGGCCGACCATGCCGAGCCCGAGTGG
>DASXCO010000044.1 GCA_036491125.1 Acidimicrobiales bacterium
GGGCACTGTGCCAACAGCCCCCAGTCACCCGCTGGACTGGGCAGCGTTCCCTTGCAAGCCGTCCTTCCAAGTATGTGACAGCGGGCGTCTGTTGGAAAGGAAAGAAGTTGTCCGAAGTGACGAATTTCCCATCTCGCCCCGCCGCCCTCCGGGCTGGCGTCGCAACCGATAGCTCCCCGCGCTCAGTATGAATGTCGGTACCGCTCGGGCCTAATGCTGGCCACTGCAGTCCCCAGACCCCGCTGCGCGCTTGCTGGACCCTGCTGCTGCGCTGTCTGGGTCGAATCGCCCGAGTCTGAGGCTCCGGGGGTTGTGTCGGGGTGCCAAGATTTGAACTCGGGGCCTCTTGACCCCAAGTGATGACCAGGCCGGGTCAGGGAGGTCCGACTCGTGGCGCCGGGTGCCGTTGAGCAGCTACCTCGCGTCATGGTCGCGACGGCGCTGGCAGCGATACCCGGTCATCGTTCGCCCTCGGCGACTGTCCCAGAACAATCGGCCACACTCTCCGTCGGCGCGTCACCGATATGTGCCGGTCGGGGACAGACGCCACGGAAGCCGAGCGCTCGCCCGCGGGCAACATAGACGTCGCGGGCCTGGGGATCGAAACAGATGGGGTGGTCCTGACCAAGGGAGAGGGTCGCCCCCTCAACGTGGATCTGCCTCATTGCGTCCGCTTGGGCGCCGTCACCTCCCCGATGGGTAAAGGGCAGGTCAGTGAGTAGGGGAGCTCCGGGCGTCCGGGAACGTTAGCGAACACTGGTCCAGGCCAATGTTTCTTAATGTCCCTAGGGGGCCCCGGGGGAGCGAGGGTGTTGACCTCGCTCATCTGAACTGGTCCTTCGCCGCCACGGCGCGCCTTGGCGCCTGTCGATGGATGACGTCTGCGAGATCACCGTGAACAGGCCCGAGATGTCGCGAACGTGCGCGAGAGAGGCAGCCCTGAGCCACTCCGATGTAAACCTCGCCGACGGTCGCGGAGATCACATTGTGTCGGGCGTCAACCTCGACACAATTCTCCCAGGTCGGCAGTGGTCGGAGCCGGCGATCCTTCGACGCGACCACCAGCGGGGTGGCTCCGCGGTCATAACGGCCCACCGCCCCTTTAGACGCCTCCCTCCTGCCACGGCGGCAGGAGGGTCACCCCTGGTCAACGAACCTTCCCCTATGCGGCGCTGGCTGGCTGCCTTGGTCGTCACCTTGGGGGTCACAGCCGTCGCGGCGCCGAACTCAGGCGCCAGCTCGACGTGCCCGACCCCCCGGTGCGTGGACACGGCTGTACCAGTGCCAGCCGGGCTAAACGTGACCGACATCACGTCAGGATCCTCCTGCCCGTCGGCTATGACCGTGGGCATCACCGGTACCCGGTGCTTTACCTCCTGCATGGCGCGGGCGACACCTACACGGCGTGGACAACGAAGACCGATGTCACCGCCTTCTCGGCGGGATTCCCCGTGATAATCGTGATGCCCGATGCCGGCCATAATTCGCTTGCCGGGTGGTACTCGAACTGGTTCGACGGCACTTATCAATGGGAGACGTACCACTTGGGAGTGCTTAGGTCGTGGGTCGACCACCAACTGCGGACAATTGTCGGCGACGATGCCATTGCAGGGCTGTCGATGGGAGGCTTCGGCGCCATGAGCTACGCGGCGCGCCACCCCGGGATGTTTCGGGCCGCCGCCAGCTTCTCGGGCGCAGTGGACACCCAATACGGTGCGCCGGCAAGCGGAGTCGTTTTCGACCAGCTCCGCAGTCAGTACGGTACGCCGAACGAGCAGGTGTGGGGCAATCAGCTGGCCGACGCTTCCACCTGGGCAGCCCACAATCCCACTGCGCTGGCCAGCCGGCTGGCGGGCACGCAGCTGTTCATCGCCTCGGGGACAGGGACGCCAGGTGGCAGTCAGGGGGAGGAGCCGACCAACCCGGGCGGATATGCCCTGGAGAACGGCATCTTCCAGATGAACCTCCAGTTCGTAAGGGCGTTGGACTCAGCGGGTGTACCACACCATGACGACTTCTATTTGGGCGGCATGCACGACTGGCCCTACTGGCAGGCTGACCTGCATTGGGCGCTGCCTCAAATGGTCGCGCTGCTCATGCGCCCGCACTGAGGCGGCGATGCAAACCTCGCTCAGGTTGTCGGAATCTCGTGAATCACCACGAGGTCGCTAGCGGCTAGGCGCCGCCGGACTCCAACAGCGTCCGCATCCGGGTCACCTCGGCTTCGATGTCCCGCTCTAGCCAGCTGTGCAGGAGCGGCTCAAACAAGCGGCCTGCTCCTTTGAAGTTGAAGCTGTAGCGATGGGTCACTCGCACGCCGGCAGGCGCCGGCGCGCAGATGAACTCGCCGTGGAACTCGACGAGTCGATCCCGCCAAGACGGCTCGTTGGTGACGTCGATCCGCTCTCTCGGTGTGAGCCGCATGCGCTGGGTGGCCGGCGCGGGCACGCCTCTAACTCGTGTCCACATTGAGGCGACGACCTCATCGCCGTGACGCTCCAATCGGCGAACTCGCCGAATCTTGTGGTCTACTTGGCGGTAGCGGTCGATGTCCATGACCAGACCGAGCACGTCCTCGGCCGTGGCGTCGATCTCTTGGGTAGCTTCCACGACGAACATGGCCGGCTCCGACACTATCTCGCGTGTGAGACATCGTGGTCGTTGGTGGCCCACGGGCCCGCACGCGTCGAATTGGGGCGACGTCTCCAGGCCCCCCTGAGTTCCTGACAAGGACCTGCGTTGTTGTGTTCGCAGGGGTGCGGGGCTGCCGACGCGCCAGCCCGCCCATAGGATCGAGGGGCATGGGGTCCTTGCCGCGGGTCACCGTCGTCGGGTCGGCGAACGTCGACCTCGTCGCCCGCTGCCAGCGGCTACCGCGGCCGGGCGAGACGGTCAGCGATGCCGTCTTCGAGCGCTTTGCAGGAGGGAAGGGAGCGAACCAGGCCGTCGCTGCGGCGCGGCTGGGCGCCCGTACGAGATTTGTCGGCCGCATCGGAAGCGACGACCTCGTGCTGCGCTCGCTGCAGTGGGAGGGCATCGACACTAGCGGCGTCGTGCGCGACGAGGGGGCGAGCGGCGTCGCCCTGATCCTCGTCGACAGCGACGGAGCCAACGTCATCGTCGTGGCGCCGGGGGCGAACGGGCGCCTCGAGCCGGGCGACATCGACGTGGGGGAGGCTGACGTGGTCATCTGCCAGCAGGAGATCCCTACCCCGGTGATCGCCGCCGCGGCCTCGGGGGCGCCCTTCTTCTGTTTGAACGCTGCACCGGCCCGCGGCCGCCTCGAGCTCGAACCCGACCTGCTCGTGGTCAACCGTTACGAGCACGAGGTTGTCGGCAGTCACAGAGGGCTCGTCGCGCTCACGCTCGGGGCCGAGGGGGCGGTGCTGCTCGAGGCCGGGAAGGAGGTGGCCCGCGCCGCTCCGCCCTCGGTCGAGGTGGTGGACGGCACCGGAGCCGGCGACGCCTTCTGCGCTGCCCTCGTCGTATCTCTTCTCGAAGGTCGGCAGCGCGGAGAAGGCCTCAGCCGGGCCTGCGCCGCTGGTGCGCTTGCCGCCTCGCGCACCGGAGCACAGCCGTCCTTGCCCACAACTGCCGAGATAGACGAGGTGCTCGGCTCATGACCCAGATCATCCTCGACTGCGACCCGGGCCATGACGACGCGATTGCACTGCTGCTTGCCCTCGCCAGCCCCGAGGTCGGGCTGCTTGGCGTCACCACGGTGTCTGGCAATCAGACGCTCGAGAAGACGACCGCGAACGCGATTCGTGTCCTCGACCATGTCGGGCGCGACGATGTCGTTGTCGCCGCCGGGGCGCCGAGTCCGCTCGTTCGCGAACCACACGTCGCCACCCAGGTCCATGGCGAAACCGGACTGGACGGTCCGAGCTTGCCACCACCAGGCCGGGGGCCCGAGCCCGAGCACGCTGTGGACTGGATCGCCGAGGCCCTCGCCGCGGCGCCGACCCCTGTCACCCTCGTTCCGACAGGCCCCCTGACAAACATCGCCCTCTTCCTCGCCCGCTACCCCGAGCTCGAGCCCAAGGTGGAGCGCATCGTATTGATGGGCGGCTCGATCGGGCTCGGCAACGTGACGCCCGCGGCAGAGTTCAACATCTGGGCCGACCCCGAAGCGGCGAATCGTGTCTTCTCGAGCCGACCCGAGGTGGCGATGCTCGGGCTCGATGTGACCCACAAGGCGCTCATGACACAGAGGCACGCCGACCTGCTCGCGGGGGCTGGGCGCGCCGGGAGGCTTGTCGCCGACCTGTACGGCTTCTACGCCCAGTTTCACCGGCGCCACTACGGCTGGGACGGGGCGCCCGTGCACGACGCTCTGGCCGTAGCCCTCGTGATCGCTCCGACGCTATTCGAGACAAGGCACTGTGGCCTTATTGTCGACACTGGTCCTGAGCTCTCGCGGGGCCGCACATACGTCGACCTTTGGGGCGGGATGGGCTGGCAGCCGAATTGTCATGTCGTGGTGGACGTCAACGTTGAGCGCTTCTTCGAGCTCCTCATCGAGCGGATCGTGGGTCTCGGTTGACAAGTCATCTCATTGGTCTGGCCCCAAGCGTGCCTCCCCGGCTGCTCGCTTGGGCTGAAGGTCAAATGTGGAGCGACGCCGGCGCGAAGGTCACCGTGCCTGATTTGAGCTGCACATGCCTGGCTCGCCAGCCGGGTTGTCCTCACCGTCGTCAGCTGCATTAACCCGACCGGCAGTACTCTGTCCGAAGTGACCGACTTCGACCACGTGGCGGAGGAGTACGACCGAATCGCGCCCGACTACCAGGAATCGAAGCTGCTCCCATTCCGCCTCCACGTGGAGGAGTACACGACCTTCAGGCTCCTCCCCGAGCTGACCGGACGATCAGTCGTCGACCTGGCCTGCGGTGAGGGCATATACACCCGCAAGCTCATGCAGCGGGGAGCCACTCGGGTGGTCGGGGTGGACATCTCCGCCGAGATGATCACCCTGGCCCGCCGGGCGGAGGCAGCCATGCCGATCGGCGTCGAGTACGTCCTGGCGGATGTGGCGACCGTCGATATCGATCAGCGGTTCGACCTCGCCTTCTGCTCCTACCTCTTCAACTACGCCCGCAGCCGTGCCGAGCTTCGCGCTCTCATCGAGAGCGTGGCCCACCTTCTCCGGCCTGGCGGCCTCGTCGTTGGCTCCAACGACTACCCCGACAACCCGCCAGCTCACTATGACCGGTATCGGCCATACGGCTTCGTGAAGATCGGCGCAGCCGAGCCGGTTGAGGGCAGCATCATCACCTACCGCTTCTTCAACCCCGACGGCACGGCGTTCGAACTCGACAATTACTACTTGCCGACCGCCGTCTACCGGGACGAGTTCACAGCAGCCGGCTTCACGTCGTTCGACTGGTTTATGCCTGAGGCATCCTCCGAGGGCCTGGCCGCCTTCTCCCCGGGCTTCTGGGACGCTTATCTCGAATGGCCGCCCATTGTCAGCTTCATGGCGACGGCCGGTGCGTGAGGCTGCGCCCGTCCTACACCTCGGGACAGACAAGACACGGCGCCTTGGCGCTACCGGCGCATCCGGCGAGC
>DASXCO010000045.1 GCA_036491125.1 Acidimicrobiales bacterium
CTCCCAGGTGGTCGTGATGTCGTCGAGCTCGATACCCACCGCCTCGGCCATCATCGGCACCGTCCCACCCCACGCCATGACGAGGATCTCGGGGATCTCCAGGGTCGACGTCTGATCGGGCGGGCGTCCGATTCCCATCTCGGTCTCGTAGTCGCCGGTGTAGACGGCATAGTCGAGCAGCTCGAGCGCCCGCACCGACCGGACCTCGCCGCAGAGGCCCATCAGCGTCATCGGGAACAGGTCGTTGGCGAAGCCGGGATCGATGCCGGTGGTGAAGCAGGACGCCTCGCCCTCGGCGCAGGCCTCCTCGATGGGCTGGATCCAGTTTGGTGGGTTGTGTGCCGCCTTGGGCCAGACCCATGGCGTCATCGCGGTGGAGACGACGTCGATCCCGGCGCGGAGAAACTTTCCGACGAGCGCGATGTTGTCATCGGCGTGGGCCGCCGTCGGGCCGTAGTGAGCCAGCGCGTCGGGCGCCTTGGCGATCAGAGACTCGACGTCATCAGTGGCGATGATGCCGGCCGGAGCCAGCCCGCAGATCTCGCCCACGTCGCGGCCGGCCTTGTCGGGATTCGAGACGCCGACCCCGACGAGCTCGAACTCGGGATGCCGCAGGATCTCGGCGATCACCATCCTGCCGACGAACCCGGTGCCCCACACGACCACCCGCTTGCTCACGCCGCCACAGTACGCGAGGCGTCGGCCTCGAGGGGAAGCACCCGCCGCCTCGGTATCTCTGGCCGGGACGACGGGGGCCGGGCTCTGCCACGCTGGTGGGGTGACGACCGGTGAGAGCAGGCCCGTGGTGCTGGTCGAGCGGCGGGTGGCGGCGTCGATCGAGGACCTGCTCGGAGGGGCCACAGAGCGTCTCGCCATGGCCACGGCCGACTCGAAGTCGGGCGCCCGCTTCGAGCGCGTGTGGATCGACGGCCGCCCCCATGTCCTCAAGCACCTGCACGTCGACGACGACTGGATCATGCGCTCCACCGGGGACCTGGGTTGTCGGCCGGTGCAGGTCTGGCGGTCGGGCATCCTGGACCAGCTGCCCGCGTGCATCGACCACGCCGTGGTCGGCGCCGCCGCCGGTCTGGGCCGGAACGGCTGGGGCGGGGCGCTCCTCATGCGGGACCTGTCGGCCTCGCTGGTGCCCGAGGGGAACGGGCCCGTGAGGCTCGATCAACACCTGGCCTTTCTCGATCACATGGCGGCGCTCCACGCCAGGTTCTGGGGATGGACCGACACGGTCGGGCTCGCGCCACCGCACCATCGGTACCTCGAGTTCAGCCCAGAGGGCGTGTCCGTGGAGGCCGCGCGGGGCTGGCCCGATCCGGTACCCCCGTTGATCATCGAAGGCTGGAAGCAGCTCGCCACGATCGGCGGCTCGATCGCCGCCCCGGTGATCGATCTGGCCCACGACCCGTCGCCGCTGGTCGACGCCCTGGAGACTTCGCCCGCCACGCTGCTGCATGGCGACTGGAAGCTCGGCAACCTCGGAAGCCTCCCCGACGGACGGACCGTGCTGCTGGACTGGGCCGTGCCGGGTCGGGGATGCCCGACCGCGGAGCTGGCGTGGTACCTGGCCATCAATGCCGCCCGCCTGCCACACACCAAGGAGGCAGCTATCGCCGCCTACCGTGCCGCGCTCGAGCGCCACGGTGTCGCCACCTCGACCTGGTGGGACCGGGCGCTGGCGCTGTCGCTTCTGGGCGGTCTGGTCCAGTTCGGCTGGGAGAAGGCGCTCGGTGGGCCCGGTGCCGAGCTGGCCTGGTGGCTCGGTCGCGGCGCCGATGGCCTGGACTGCCTGTGAGCATCCACTACGAATCGCCCGAGGCGTGGGCAACCAGCGTCGACCCGGCCTACGAGGTGCTGGGCCGGGCGATCGTCACCGCCGCTCCGGTCCCGCTCCACGGGCGGTCGGTGCTCGATCTCGGGGCGGGCACGGGGGCGACCAGCCGCGCCCTGGAGGCCGCTGGAAGCCGACCGGTCGCCCTGGACCTGTCGGCCGCCATGCTGAGCCACGATCGAGCCCGCCGTCCGCCCGCCGTGGTCGGCGACATGGCGACCCTGCCCCTGTCCGCCGCCAGCGTCGGAGGAGCGATCGCGGCCTTCTCGCTCTCCCACGTCGAGGACCCCGGTGCCGTGCTCGCCGAGGCCCGCCGGATCACCGTGGTCGGGGGCCCGGTGATGGTCGGGGTCTTCGCCGAGACCGGCACCCGGCACCCGGCCAAGGAGGCCGTCGAACGCGCCGCCGCTCGCCGGGGATGGACGCCTCCGGACTGGTACGTCCATCTCAAGACGGATCTCGAGCCCAGGCTGGCCGACCCACACAAGCTGGCCGACCTCGCCGCGGCGGCCGGCCTCACCGTCGTCGGGGTGACGGACCGCCACGTCGATGCCGGATTGGACACGGCCGATGCGCTGGTCGGCTGGCGCCTGAGCGGCCCCGCGATCGCTGACTTCGTCGCCAGCCTGCCGCTTGGCGAACGTGACGCGTTGGCCGCCGAGGCCGTCGCCGCACTCGGCTCGGACGTTGCGGGGCTTCGGCTCGGCGTCCGCATCCTCGCCAGTGTCGTCCCCGCCACTCGCTGAAGGCACACGATGATCTCACGCCGCCCGGTTCGCCAGCGCCGGCTCCGGCGTGAGCGCGGGCGACTCCTCCCGCCGCTGCTGCTTGGCGGTGAACAGGGCCGCGAGCACGCCGAAGGCCGAGAAGGCCACGGCGACCCAGAGCGCAGGGGTGAAGCCGGCGGCGAACCTGACGGGTGAGGCGTAGACGCCGTGGCGGGCGAACACGCTGGCGAGGACGGCGACACCAAGGACCCCGCCGAGCTCCCGAATCGTGCTGTTCGTCCCCGAGGCGACGCCCGCCTCGGAGATCGGGACGGCGCCCATGACGGCGTTGGCGACGGTCGGGAAGCAGAACGAGGTGCCGATGCCGGCGATCGTGAGGGCCACGCCGACCTGCGCGTAACCGACGCCAGGAGAAGCGATGAGGGCGACCCAGGCGAGCCCGGCCGCCTGCAGGGCCAGGCCGAGCGCCATGAACGGACGGTTGCCGTAGCGGTCCGCGAGCACCCCGGCGATCGGAGCGATGAACAGCGGCGGCACCGACCAGGGAAGCAGCCTCACCCCCGCCTCGAGGGGCGAGTAGCCGAGGCAGATCTGGAAGAACTGCGACATCAGGAAGAGAGCCCCGAACAGCCCGGCATACATCAAGAAGCTCACCGCGTTGGCGCCCGCCACCGTGCGATCGCGGAACGAGGCGAGGTCCAGCATCGGTGCCGGGGCACGACGCTCCCACGCGAGGAACGAACCGATCAGCACCGCTCCGGCGACGAGCGTCATCGTGACCTCGGCGCTGCCCCAGCCGACGGAGTTGGCGCGGACCAGCCCCCACGTCACACCCAGTGCTCCCGTCCCCGCCAGCACGAGCCCGGTGATGTCGAGCTGCGATCGGGGGCCGAAGCTCTCGGCCAGCCGCCTGGCGGCAAGCGGGATCAGCGCCGCGCCGACGGGCACGTTGAGCCAGAAGATCCAGTGCCAGCTGATGCCCGTCACGACGGCGCCGCCGATGACCGGCCCGAACGCCACGCCCAGGCCCGTGATCCCACCCCAGAGCCCGATGGCCGCGCCCCGCTTCTCGACGGGGAAGGCTTCGCTGATCAGCGTCAGCGAGAGCGGGAACACGATCGCCGCTCCGGCGCCCTGGATGGCGCGGGCACCGACCAGCATGCTGGCCGTCGGCGACAATGCCGCCAGCGCGGACGCCCCGGTGAACAGCAGCAGCCCGATCGTGAACATACGCCGGCGTCCGAACCGGTCACCGAGGGCCGCGCCCGTCAACAGAAAGCAGGCGAACGACAGGTTGTAGGCGTTGACCGTCCACTCCAGGCTCTGCAGGCTCGAGTGCAGCTCCGCCCGTAACGCCGGCAGTGAGGTCGTCACCACCAGCGTGTCGAGGGCCGTCATGAAGACGCCGAGCGATGCAAGAACAACCGTCCACGTCTTGTGCGGCTCCTGGCGGCTGCGCTCGGCCACGGGTACACGTTCCTTCAGCACGATCATCTCTCCCGGTCGGTCGCGCCGCCCACTCGGCGGCCTCACCTACACCGACGAAGGACACGCCGTGTTTTGGACACTCCAGAAACTCACGGCGGCTCCCGCCCGCCGCCGCCCAACAGTCCCGCCTGGCGGTCCCGCTCGGTCTTGAGCTCGTGGCAGTCCCAGCACCTCCCGCTCAGGTTGGCCCGGGTGGTGGGGCCCCCGTTGGCCACCGGGTCGACGTGGTCGTACTGGATGTGGTGGCGCGTGCCGCAGTCCACGCAGATGACCCCGTCGAAGTCGGGGGGACCACCGAGGTCGAGGGCGGTGCGCAGCTCGGCGGGGATGTGGCGCCCGAAGTGC
>DASXCO010000046.1 GCA_036491125.1 Acidimicrobiales bacterium
CGCCGTGCCCTATCTGCTGGTCGGCACCGGCGTGCGATCACCGCTCCGGCTGGCGACGACCGACGCGATCCATCTCTACGTGGGCTCGGCGATGGTCGTGCTCCTCGTGGCCAAGGTCGGTCGGGTCGGTCTTCGGACGACGGTGCCCGGGGTCTCGGGGCTCGTGCTCTGGCAGCGCTGGCTGTCCTGGTCGCTCGGCGTGGGCTACGCCGCCGTCATCCTCACGGGTTCCTTGGCGCTCGTGCCGTGGTCCGCGCCGGTCCGGGGCGATCTGGCCGACGCCCACCTCATCGCGTCGGTGTGGTTGGTCGTCCCGACCACCTGGCACGTCGTTCATCACCGGGCCCGCGCCTACCGTCGGCTGCGCCGCCTGCGCCCACCCCGGTGGCTCGGGCTGGCGCTCCTGGTGGTCCCGATTGGCGCGGTGGCCGTTGTCGGTCGGGCCGCGTCGCTCCCCACCCAGACGGGGGGAGGGGCGTCGTGGGCGCCGACCGGACCACACGTGTTCCTCGACCGCCTCGCCCTTACCCCCGACCGACGGGAGCTGGTCGCGGGTGGTGCCGGACTCTTCGTCCAGCGACTGGGCGACACCCGGTGGCGGCGGGTGGGCCCGTTCGGCGACGACGATCCCGTACTCGGACTCGAACTGCCCGCCCGCGGGCCCTTCGCCGTCCTGGCTGGTGCCGTCGACGGGCTGTGGGGTGCGGCGCGCGTGGAGGGGCCGTACGAGCGGCTGCCGTTCCAGGGCACGGACGTCCACGCGGTAGCGGTCAGCTCCGACAAGACGGACACCATCTGGGCCAGCTCCGATCAGGGGATGTGGCGCAGCACCGACGGCGGACGCCGGTGGGAGAACCACAGCGCCGGCCTCACCGATCCCGGCACCGCCTGGTCGCTGGCGTGGCAGGGGCAGAGCCTGTTCGGCAGCGACGGCCGGGCCGTCTACCGCTGGACCGGCGGGCGCTGGGAGCGAAGCTCGAGCCAGTACGGGGTTGTGATGCTCGACACCGAGCGGGGCGGACGACTGGTGGCGAGCTCGATGGGGGACGGCGTGCGCACCTACGACGGCGGGGTCTGGCGACCGACGCAGGGCGGGATGACGATCCACAACCACGGCGCCGGTCCGGCCGGGGTGCACGTGGTGAGCGTCAGCTCGGGGCCCGGTGGACGGGCGTACGCCGGGACCATGGAGGACGGGGTTGAAGCCAGCGTGGACGGCGGGCGGACGTGGGCCCAGAGCTGGCCGCAGCTGGCGGTGGATGGGGTCGCCTGGCGGGTGCTGCCCGTCGGGTCGCAGCTGATCGCCGCCACCGATCGCGGGCTGCTGACCTACCGCCTGCCCGCGGCCGACTCGGCCCGCTGGTGGTGGTGGATCGCCGTGGCCGGGGGCGGCGTGACGGCCGCTGCGGTCGCCGTGTGGATCAGTCGTTCGCCGAGTGCCGGCCCAGGCGGTACAGGGCGACGAGCGATGCTCCCACTCCGATCCCGGCCACGAAGATGATCCCGTGCTGCAGGTCGTGGTTGAGCTGGCTGGACTCGCCCCATGACGACAGCGCGAACTGCGCGATCAGCGCCAGCGCGACGGCGGCGAGGAGGACGCCGAGGGCGACCACGTGGCGTCAGCCCTTCGTCGCCGCCCGCGCCGCGGGGGAGCGGGCCAGGTAGTCGAGCGCCATCTGCGTCGAGGCTTCCTGGTTGGGGTGGTGTCCGGGACGCACGTATCGCGGCGCGGCGCCGAGCAGGCGGGCCGGGGAGGGGAGGCGATCCTCGCGGGCGGCGCGTAGCCAGTCCCGCCACCGGGGCTTGACGCCCTGCAGCGACGGGTCGTGGCGCATGAGGAATCGTACGCCGAGGACCCAGAAGAGCGACAGGAAGAAGACCACCTCGGCCATGGTGGTTGCCCGCTGGAGGTGGCTGCCGGAGACCTCGTCGTGGACGTCGAACACCAGCGATCGGTGCTCGACCTCCTCCGCTCCGTGCCAACGAAGGAGGTCGAGCATGACCGGGTCGGCGCCGGCGCGCTCGAGACCGTTGTTCTCGATGACCCAGCGGCCGAGGACGCAGGTGTAGTGCTCGATGGCGGCGACCACGCCCAGCCGGCGGTTGAGCCACCATCGCTGGAGCGGTCGCGGCCAGCCGGGATGATCGGCGAGCACCCGGCCGAACCACTGGTTCTCGAGCAGCCTGGTGTACGGCTCGGTGTCGATGCCCCTGTCGGCGAGGTGCTCCAGGACGACGGTGTGGGCCCAGGCGTGCCAGGACTCCTGCTGGACGAAGGGCTTGATCCGCTCCTGGAGCTCGTTGTCGCGCACGAGGGGTTGCGCCTTGTTCACGACGTCGATGAACCACCGCTCACCGGCGGGGAGGAGCAGGTGCAGCACGTTGATCACGTGGCTGGTGAACGGGTCGTCCGGGACCCAGTCGGGCGCGGTTCTCGACCAGTCGAAGCGAACCTTGCGCCGCACGATGGGGTGCCCCTCACGGACGGTCTGGCCGTCGGCGGTGACGACGGGGCTGGGTTCCTGCATGGCCATGGTTGATCACCTCGTTCCGCCATGTCTGGGTGAACAGCGCTAAGGCCGGCTCAGTCACGCCGAGCTGTCGTGGTCCCCAGGCTGTAGTAGGTGGTGTACCCCATTGCTGCGAGCGACAATCCCCTGGTCAGGGCTCGCTTCGCTCGGTGCGGACGTGCGACTGGATCCTGGGCGGGCCCAGGCGCAGTGAGTCGACCAGGCGTTCGGCGCTGGCGTCGTCCATGAGAGAGCGGACCTCCTCGGGGCTGAGCCAGCGGGCCTTGGCCGCGTCGACGTGGCGGTCGACGTCGCTGCCAACCATGGTGCAGCGGAACACGACCGCCACCTCGCGACGGCCGATGTCCTTGTACACCCCGGTGAGGATCACGGGGCGCACCAGCAGTCCCGTCTCCTCCCAGACTGTGCGGCGGACGGCCTCGTCGATGGCTTCGTCGCGGTCGAGGTAGCCGCCCGGAGCGTCCCAGCGGTCGGTCTCCTGCCGGTACACGGCGAGGAGACGGCCGTTGTCCAGGATGGCAGCGGTCACGACGACGAGGTGGCTCGGGGGCGGAACGTCGCTCTCCTCGGAGTTGTGGACAAATGCCGCGGCGGAGTATAGAAGCGGCGGCGCCACGTGCCGCGCCGCGGCGGACCGTATCGAAGGGACAGTGTTCGATGAGCGTGGACAGCTTCGTCCGGGACGTCCCCAAGGCCGAGCTGCACCTTCACATCGAGGGCACCCTGGAGCCCGAGCACATGTTCGAGCTGGCGGCGCGCAACCGGGTGTCGGTGCCGTTCCCGGACGTGGAGGCGGTCCGCCGGGCGTACGTCTTCGACGGCCTGCAGTCGTTCCTCGACATCTACTACGCCGGCTGCGCGGTCTTGGTCACCGAGCAGGACTTCTACGACCTGACGGCTGCCTACTTGTCACGTGCAGCCGGCCAGGGTGTTCGCCACGCCGAGATCTTCTTCGACCCGCAGACCCATACCGAGCGCGGCGTCGCTTTCGAGACAGTCGTCACGGGCATCCACCGTGCCCTGGAGGACGGGCTCGCTGATCTCGGGATCTCGTCTCGGCTGATCCTGTGCTTTCTGCGCCACCTGAGCGGCGAGGCGGCCCTGTCGACGTTGGAGGAGGCTGGGCCGTTCGTCTCGTGGATCACCGCCGTGGGCCTCGACTCGTCGGAGCTGGGCAACCCTCCGTCGAAGTTCGCGGCGGCCTTCCGGCGGGCCCGGGAGATGGGGCTGTATGCGGTCGCCCACGCGGGGGAGGAGGGTCCGCCGGAGTACATCTGGGAGTCGCTCGACCTGCTCGGCGTGCGCCGCATCGACCACGGAGTCCGATGCCTGGAGGACGAGCGGCTGGTAGAGCGACTGATCGCCGAGCAGGTGCCGTTGACCGTCTGCCCGCTGTCGAACGTCAAGCTCCGGGTGTTTCCGTCCCTGCGGGAGCACAACATCCTGGAGCTGTTGGGGCGCGGGCTCCTGGTCACCGTCAACTCGGACGACCCGGCCTACTTCGGGGGCTACGTGGCCGACAATCTCAGCGCCGTGGCCGACACCTTCGACCTGGAGAAGGTCTCCATCGCCAGGTTGGCCCGCAACTCGTTCGTCGCCTCGTTCCTCGACGAGTCGGCCAAGCAGGGGCATGTTGCGGCGATCGACCAGATGATTGGCTGAGCGCGTCGGATGCCGGTCTCGGGTCGTGCTCGGGGCGGGGAATTAGAGTGTGACCTGGTCTTCCAAGCCCCAGGCCCCCGTAGCTCAGAGGATAGAGCGTCGGTTTCCTAAACCGTGCGTCGGAGGTTCGAATCCTCCCGGGGGCGCACTCAACAAGGTCATTCGGACCGGATTTGGGAATCCCTCGGGAATCCCGCTGAGATCTGAGCTACTGCCAAGGCTGCCTGTGGGAGACGCGGGGTTCAGCTCGTCCAAACGGACGGATCGAAGGTGGCGGCCCGCTCGCCGGACGCGATCCAGGAGAACTGGTAGCCCTCCAGGCCGGGCACGAACACGCGCACGACTGATACCTCGAGGTGCGCCGCGGGCAGCTCCCGCA
>DASXCO010000047.1 GCA_036491125.1 Acidimicrobiales bacterium
CCGGACCTGCGCGAGGGTGAGGACGCCAGGGAGAAAGCCAAGGCCGAGCGCTTGGAGCCCGCGGTCGAGGCGGCGATGAGCCGTCGGGAGCCGCCACGCACGGCGCCCGACTACTCCTTCCACGCGGCCGCCCAGGCCTAAGGGTCCAGGGGTCCGGCTGGCATCCCGGGCACCCCTCCCGCCGATGCTCTACCCTTGCGCGCTGAAAGCTGCGCCACACGGCGTCTGACGGCGACACAGGGGGGAGCCATGTTCGCTGCGCTCGGGCGGGTCGTCATCAACAACCCTTGGAAGGTCATTGCGGCGTGGGTCGTCGCCGCCGTCATCGTCCTCGCCTTCTCGCCGCAGATCGCTTCCGTCACCTCGAACAACAACGCCAACTTCCTGCCGCCCGGGTACCAGTCCATCGACGCCCAGAACGTCGCCAACAAGTACTTCCCCCAGCAGTCGGGCGCCACCGGCTCCTTGGTCATCAGCACGGCCAAGAACAACGCGCTCTCCCAGCAGAACAAGTCGACGATCCAAGGGCTCGTCACGTCGCTCACCAACGACCACATCCCCTCGGTCAGCGCGATCCAGACCTCGCCCCAGACCTTCCCGAGCGGCGGTTTGGCCCCGAACGGCAAGGTGCTGCTGATCAACGTCCTGTTCAAGGGACAACCGGGGGACACGGGCGTCAATCAGGCGGTCAAGATCGTCAGGGACGACTCGACGGCGTTCCTCAAGAACACGGGACTGGTCTCGGGACTCACCGGCAACGCGGCCATCAGCGTCGACACGACCAACGCCTACTCCTCGGCTGAGCAGATCATCGCCATCGCAACGCTGGTGCTCATCCTGGCTCTGCTGGGGTTCGTGTTCCGCAGCCCGATCATCGCCATCATGCCCATCGTCGTCATCGGTGTCGTCCACCAGATGGCCCAGTCCCTGACGGCCGATCTGGCCAAGGCCTTCAACTTCCAGGTGGGCTCGGAGCTGGCGCCGCTGCTCGTCGTGGTCATGTTCGGGATCGGTACCGACTACATCGTCTTCATGCTGTTCCGCTACCGGGAGCGCCTGGTCAAGAACAAGGGCGAACCGACCGAGAAGGGCCTGAACGAGGCCCTCACCGTCATCGGCGTGGTGATCGCCTCCGCCGCGGGCACGGTGGCGGCCGCCTTCGCCGCCCTCCTGCTGTCCAGCCTGGGCAGCCTCCGCACGCTGGCGCCCGGCCTGATCATCGGCGTGCTGCTCATGGCCATCGCCGCCCTGACGCTGGTGCCCGCCATCTTCAAGCTCCTGGGGATCCACCTGTTCTGGCCCTCGAAGCCCAAGGTGCCCCAGGGCCCCAGCCGGTCTGTGAGGATCGCCGATGCCGTCGCCCGCCGACCCGGGCGCGTCGCCGCCGCCTTCGCGGGCATCCTGATCGTGATCTCCGTCGGCGCCACGGGGTTCAAGCCCACCTACAACACGCTGGCGGAGCTGCCGTCGAGCACGCTCTCGCAGCAGGCCTTCAACACCATGGGCAGCGCCTTCCCGCCGGGGGTCCTGGGTCCCACGCAGATCTACGTGACCTCAGCGTCGGGGCCCATCGACCAGGCCGGGCTGACCAGCATGGTCACCAAGCTCCAGTCGACACAGGGCGTCGCTCAGAACGGCGTGTTCCCGCCCCAGCTGACCGCGAACAACAGCGTGGCCCTGGTGCAGGTGCTGCTCAACCAGAACCCCTACTCGACGCCGGCGATGAACGACGTCCAGGGACCGATCCGCAGCGCGGCGCACGGGTCCGTACCCGGCTCGCAGGTCCTCGTGGGCGGCACGACCTCGAGTCTGGTCGACGTGCGCACCGCGCTCGGTCACAGCATGACGATCGTCTTCCCGGTCGCCATCTTCATCATCTTCTGCATCCTGGCCCTCATCCTGCGGGCCGTCGTGGCCCCGCTCTGGCTCCTCGCCGGGGTCGGCCTCACCTTCCTCGCCACCATTGGGGCGATCACGCTGGTGTTCATCAACGGCACGGGCTATCCCGGTATCGACTTCAGCATCCCAATCGTCGTGTACCTGTTCGTGGTGGCGATAGGCACCGACTACAACATCCTGATGTCGACGCGCCTGCGCGAGGAGTTCAACAACGGTCGGGAACCGCACGACGCCGTACATGAGTCCGTGCTGCACAACGCCCCGACGATCAGCACCGCCGGGCTCATCCTCGCCGGCACGTTCGCGTCGCTGCTGCTGACCGGCATCCAGAGCCTCCAGGAGATCGGGTTCGGCGTCGCAATCGGCGTCATCATCGCCGCCAACGTCCTGTCCACGAGGCTGGTCCCGGCGATCGCCGCCCTGCGGGGGTGGAGATTCTGGTGGCCGCACCAGCGCCAGCAACAGACGGCACCGAGCGTCAAGGACCTGGTCCAGCTGACGCCGGTGGACGTGTCGAAGGCGAAGAAGGCGCCGGAGCAAGCAGAGACCGGAGGGACGTCGAGCCCCGGCTCCAGCTGACAGACTGGACTCATGTCCAAGCTCGAAGCTGGTGCCAAGGCGCCACCGTTCACGCTGCCCGATCAGGACGACAAGAAGGTGTCCCTGTCCGACTTCGCGGGACAGCGGGTGATCGTGTACTTCTATCCCAAGGACGACACGCCGGGTTGCACCTCCGAGGCCTGCCAGTTCAACGACAACCTGGCCGCCTTCGAGCGGGCCGAGGTGCCCGTCATCGGCATCTCGCCGGACAAGGCCGCCAGCCACCAGAAGTTCCGGGCCAAATACGGCCTGGCCTTCAACCTCCTCTCCGACCCGGACCACAAGGTGATGGAGCGCTACGGCGCCTGGGGCGAGAAGACGATGTACGGGCGCACGACGACCGGCGTCATCCGTTCGACGTTCCTCATCGACGACAAGGGCAAGGTCGCCCGGTCCTGGTACAACGTCAAGGCCGACGGCCACGCAGCCAAGGTCCTGGCCGAGGTCGGGGGCTAGCGCTCAGCGCTGGTGCCGCGGGCACCACCAGGTGGTGCGGCCGCCGACCTGGTCCCGAACGAGGGGCTCGCCATCCCGGGGGCAGCGCCCGCCGGGGCCGCGAGCAGCCAACAGGTCGCCCAGATGCGAGCCGCCCCGCTCCAGCAGGTCGGTGACGACACCGTGGAGGTGGCGGTGCAGGCGCCGGATCTCGGCCGGCGTGAGCGAGTTCGCCGGCCGCCGGGGATCCAGCCCGGCCCGCCACAGGACCTCGTCGGCGATGAGATTGCCCACGCCGGCCAGACGGGCCTGGTCCATCAGGCGGGCCTTCAGCGGCGCCCGGCTGGTACCCAGCGCGGCTCGTAGCGCGGCCAATCCCACGGTTGCGGCATCGGGTCCTAGTGCGTCCTCGTCGGGATCGAGGAACACGCCGCCGAGACGACGCGGATCCACCATCGCCAGCCGGCCCCCATCTGCGAAGCCGATCGAGAACCTGATCCACTCGGCCTTGTACCGGTCACTCGAGCTCGAGGAGATCAGGCGGTCCACTCCGAGCCGGTCGTCCACCAGCAGCCTCCCCGTCATCCCGAAGCGTAGTCCCAGCGTGGGTCCGGTGACCGATGCCTCTCCCACGTCGGCCCCGTCGGTGTCGAGCAGCAACAGTTTCCCGATGCGGCGCGCGGCGACGAAGCTCCGCCGCACCAGGGCGGTCGAGATCGATCGGCTCTCGAGGCCGCCCTTCAGGTACCAGGAGTCCGGCGCCGCGACCATGGCGACCGGGCGGTGCAGGGCGGATTCGGCCAGGCGGCGATAGGCCTCCACCTCGGCCAGCTCGGGCATGCGGGGACCATAACCCCATGGGTCAGCCGATAAGGTCTCGCTCATGCCCCCCGAGAAGCCGCACTGGGCGCATCTGTTCTCCGAAGTCGTGACGACAGGACTCTGCACCGGCTGTGCCGGGTGCATCATCGCCTGCCCCTACGACGTGCTCCAGTACGACGAAGCCAACGGCGCCTACAGGCCGTTCCACGTCGAGGAGGAGGGCGGCTTCGACGACTGCACCTACGGCGAGCGGGGCTGCACCCTCTGCACCCGGGCCTGCCCCCGGTTCCGGCTGTGGGAGCCGGAGATCGACACCCATCTGTTCGGGCGGGAGCGGGAGGTGGCCGAGGTCGAGGGCGTGTCGAAGGACGTCGTGCTGGCCCGGGCGGTCGACCCCGAGCTCCAGGAGGTGGGCCAGGACGGCGGGCTCGTGTCGGCGATCCTCATCTGGGCCCTCGAGCACGGCTTCATCGATGCTGCGCTCGTGTCCTACCTCGAGGGAGACGGCACCAGCTGGAAGGCCATCCCCGGCGTTGCCCGCACCCGGGAGCAGGTGCTCGCCGGGGCCGGCTCCCGGTACACCTACTCCGCCAACACCATGGCCTACGGCGATGCCATCGCCGGCGGGGCCGAGAAGATCGGCCTGGTCGGCATGAGCTGCCAGTCGTCGGTTCCTCCCGTGCTGTCGACCCGCAAGGCGGGCAAGGTGGCCCGCCGCTTCGCCCTCAACATCGGCCTGCTGTGCTCCAAGACCTTCGACGACGCCATCTTCCCTGAGCTGTTCGAGGCCAAGTACGGGCTGCGCAAGGAAGACATGGTGAAGATGAACATCAAGGGCGTCTTCCAGGTCTGGATGCGCGACGGCAGCTACCACGAGGTCCCGCTCAAGGAGTGCCACGCCTGGACCCGCGAGGGGTGCAAGGCGTGTCCGGACTTCGCCGCCGAGCACGCCGACATCTCCACCGGGGGGATCGGCGCGTTCAACGACTGGACGCTGACACTCGTGCGAACCGATCGCGGCCGCGAGGTCATGGACGGACTGCTCGCCGATCGGTTGATCGAGGTTCGGCCCGGTGACGACGACCCCGGCGCGATCGCCCTCTTGCGCAAGCTGTCCCGCGCCAGTCGCCGCCGTTGGCCGGAGACGGCGGTGTCGGGTCCCGGCCTCATGCCGCCTCCACCCCCACGGGCAGCGGCTGCCTCCACGCCCGGCTAGCGGCGCTCGCGCCCCCGTCAGCCCGTCAGCTCGCGGGCCCGGACGAACACGGCGTCGAGCATGGCCTCGGTGAGCGTCCCGGTGAAGGTGTTCTGCTGGCTCGGATGATACGAGCAGATGAGGATCCGGCCGTCGGGCAGCGCCGCCTCTCTCCCGTGGGCGAAGCGGGGCCGGGGCCGCAGACCGAGCCGCCCGGCGACGGCCTGGTAGGCGAACTGCCCGAGCACCACGATCACCCGCACGTCGGTGAGTAGAGCCAGCTCGCGATCGAAGTAGGGCAGGCAGGTCTCGCGCTCGGCCGGGGTCGGCTTGTTGGCCGGTGGAGCGCAACGAACCGCAGCCGACACGTAGGCACCCTGGACCTCGAGGCCGTCGTCCGAAGAGACGCTCGTCGGCTGATTGGCGTAGCCGGCGCGCCACAGGGCGGCGAAGAGCCAGTCGCCCGAGCGGTCGCCCGTGAAGATCCGACCGGTGCGATTGCCGCCATGGGCCGCAGGGGCCAGACCGACGATCATCAGCGTCGCGGCCGGATCGCCCCACCCCGGCACGGGGCGGCCCCAGTACGTCTCGTCGAGGTAGGCCGCCCGCTTCTCCCTGGCTACCCGTTCCCGCCACTCGACCAGCCGAGGACACCTCCGACACTGGACGACCTCGGCGGCGAGTCGCTCGAGGGCGACGGATCGTTGCACGCCGACGACCGTACTTCCCAGCGGAATGGTTTCACCCGGGTCGGGTAGGTTGGGGAAGGTCATGGCCACCCGCCGCGCCAAGCAACCTCCCCCGACTGTTGTGCTCTTCGTGCGCCACGCCCGGACTCCCACCACCGGCTCGGTGCTGCCCGGGAGGGCACCGGGGCTCCATCTGGCCGACGGGGGGCGGGCCGACGCCGACAAGATGGCCGAGCGGCTGGCCAGCACGACCAAGATCGAGGCGATCTACGCGTCGCCGCTCGAACGAGCGCGGGAGACGGCAGCGCCGATCGCCAGACGGTTGGGCCTCAAGGTGGCGATCGAGCGGGGGTTGCTCGAGTGTGACTTCGGCGACTGGACCGGGGGCGAGCTGAAGGCGCTGCGCAAGCTGCCGGAATGGCGGGACGTGCAGAGCTGGCCCAGCGGCTTCCGGTTCCCGGGCGGCGAGTCGTTCTCGGAGA